>JANTGQ010000063.1 GCA_024762845.1 Nitratifractor sp.
CTAACAGCCAACCATCTCTTAAAAGAGACAACTATCGAAACCGGCACACCATCGCACTCTTTAATAGAGGAGTGTATGCTTTTAGCCAACCAAGAGGCTGCAAAACGCTTTAGTGGCGAGGGGGATGCAATTTTCAGAATTCACGAGCCCCCACAAGAGGCGAAAATTCTGCAACTTATAGAGGAGCTTGCGGCTATAAATATCTATGTAGAAGCAACAGATGATGTAGAAGAGACAATACGCCTTATACAGAGCGAAGCGGCAAAAGTTGGGCTCTCGCACGAGGTTGATGAACTTATTATCAAGTCTTTAAAGCAGGCAAGCTACAGCGCCTTTAATGTTGGGCACTTTGGCTTGGGGTTCGACTACTACAGCCACTTTACATCGCCAATACGCCGATATAGCGACTTAATTCTGCACCGCTTAATCAAAGCGCAGCTGCGTAACGATACAAAAGAGTTAGAGTACCTGCTAAGAAATATAGAGCCGCTAAGTGCCAGAGTGAGCGAACTAGAGAGAGAAGCAACAAAGTGCGAGTGGGACTTTAGAGACCGAAAATTTGCCAGATGGGCAAAAGAGAATATCAACAACAGCTTTAAAGCAGAAATTATAGAGATAGAGACAGAATCTAGCGATAAGGGAGCAAAAGCAAAACTTTTAGAGGGCGCGCGAGGTGCTACTGTAAATTTAAAAGCCTATAACTCTAATCTTTTTGATAAAATAGAGGTAACAATTACCGAAGCTGCTATAGACAAACCGACAATTATGGCAATAGAGCGCAAAAATGAAGAGGGTTAATGTACCAACAAGAGTTTGAAAAGCTTCTTAAAGAGGGGCTACCTAATATTGTCTTACTTTATGGAGAGAATAGTTTCTTTTTAGACCACTATCGAAAGTTATATATAGATAAGCTCAATGCCAAAGAGGAGATGCTCGAACAACTCTACGACAGTTACAACTTTGAACAGGCTCGCAACTATTTAAGTCAGGGTTCACTTTTTGGAGGAGTAAACCTTTTTGTGCTCCGTAGTGCCAAAAAAGTTCCTAAAAAAGAGCTAGAGCAACTAATTGAGAGCACAAAAAGAAACCCTTCGAACTACTTTTTATACCTCTATGAGGGGAGTAGCAGAGATGCAAAAAGTTTAGTAAGCTCCTTTGGTAAAAAAAACAGCGCCATATCGGTACGATTTTTTGAGGCAAATTATAAACAGGCAAATGAGTTTGCACGAGGTATTGTACAAGAGTTGGGTCTTAATATATCGCCCTACGCACTCAACTACTTGTTAAGTACACTTAATTTTAATCTTGCTCTTATCCAAAAAGAGTTAGAGAAGTTGGCAATTTTAAATGAACCAATCGAGGTTGCACATATCGACAGCCTTGTCTATTCGACCGCACCACTAGCTGTAGAAAAAGCAATAATCTCTCTCTTTAAAAAAGAGGATATTACCACAACAATTAACCACCTCATAGAGCTTGGAGAAGATATCTTTGCACTCTTGCGTGCTATAGAGCGCTTTTTGCAGCAACTCTTTTTGTTTAACGCCTATATTCGTCTTAATGGTGCCCCAAATTCAAAAGAGATACTTGGCTACCAGCTTCCAAAATTTGTAGAGAACGAAAGAGCAGCACTCGCTAACCGTATAAAGCCAGCAACTCTTCTTAAAATATACCAAATTCTACTTGAGGCAGAGTTATTAATTAAAACAAGCCCAGCAAGTACTAAAGAGTCTCTCTTTTACGCAACTTTAATAAAAATAAGGGAAGTTTTGTAATAAAACTCTCGGAATATGTTAGACTCTAAGGGAATTTAAGGTATAGTTTTGGTTCAAAAAATTCTTTCTCACTTGTGCAAACGGGTGGGATAAAAGCCAAAAGAAGGAAAAAAATGAACTGTTACGAAACACTTTTTATTCTTAAGCCAACGCTTACAGAAGAAGAGACTGCAAAACAGGTTGAGCTTGTAAAAGCATCTGTTGAGCAAGAGGGTGGCGAAATTGCTGCTATTGACACTATGGGTATGCGTAAACTTGCATACGAAATCGATGGAAATGCTCGCGGTTACTATACTGTAATCTATCATAAATCACCAGCTGCATCTATTGATGAAATTGAGCGTCGTCTACGTTATAACGAAGATGCATTAAAGTTTTTTACTATTAAATATAGTAACAAAAGCGAAATTGCTCAATTTGATAAATCAGTAGCAGCTTGCAGTGCTCCAAAAGAAGAAGAGCCAAAGCAAGAAGCAACTTCTAGCGAAGAGGCGTAAGTAGACTAAAGGACTCACATGTATAACAAGGTAATTCTAGTTGGCAATTTAACAAGAGATGTAGAGATGCGCTATACCAGCAGCGGAAGCGCTATTGGAAAAGTTGGTATCGCTACAAACAGAAAGTTCAAAAGTGCTTCTGGAGAGATGAAAGATGAGACGATGTTTATCGATCTTACATTCTTCGGAAGAACTGCAGAGATTGCCAGCCAGTACCTAAAACGTGGGAGTAAAGTTTTAGTTGAAGGTAGATTAATACTAGAACAGTGGGTTGCTCAAGATGGTACAAAAAGAAGTCGCCACTCAGTAACGGTAGAGAGTATGCAAATGTTAGACAGCAGAGGGGATGCCGCGCAAAATAACCAGTATAACAATAGTGGTTACAATAGTGCTCCATCTTCAGCTCCTCAACAACAAAATGCATATGCACAACAGCAAGAGCCGGCTCCTGCTGCTCCTACGCCAAAGAGTGCGCCACAAACTATGCCAAAAGAGCCAAATATACCAGAAATCGATATCGATGAAGACGAAATACCATTTTAGGAGATTAAATAATGGCTGAAAAAAGAAAGTTCAAAAAAAGATTTTGCAGATACTGCCAACAAAAGATTGATTATATTGACTATAAAGACTTAAACCAACTCAAATTTAGTTTAAGTGAAAGATATAAAATTATGCCACGCCGTCTTACAGGTAACTGTAAAAAACACCAAGAGATGGTTTCTGCATCAATCAAAAGAGCAAGACAAGCTGCATTTATTCCATATATCGTAGATAGAAAAAGAGTTGTTGCAAACCCTTTTGAATTAATTAAATAATTTTAGTAAGCACTCGCTTACTAAAAAACCACCACCTCTAAATTTTATATTCAAAGTAACTCTTAAGAAAAATTTGTTTATAATCATTTTATGCAATAATAGTATGATAATTTCTACTTAAGTGAGTTCTATGTTACTAAATAAAACACCTCTACTGCTCTCTACTGCAATCTCTTTATTGTTGTTTAACAGTTGTTCAGAACAGACTCACCCTGATAAAAAAATCGAAAAAAAGCTTATTGGAACATGGCATAAAGAGCTAAAACATGGTAAACAGATTACAAGAGTTGTAACAAAATTTAGGGAGGATCATAAGTTTGCCACATACGCCCATATAGGTCATAGTCATAAAAAACTCTATGCTACTGGCAAGTGGCATGTAAAGTATGGAAATTTGGTAGAACTCATCCAAAAAAGTAACTATGTTCAAGCTGGAACACGAACATATGATAAGATTTTAAATATTAATTTTAAACAGTTTGTCTATAAAACTGAATCAGGAGAGGTCTACTCTTACTATAAGAGTAGCAAAAAGAGCAAATAACCCCTTAATCTTTTTTACTAGTAGATACTTCCCCTTTATCTACACGTTTAGAGAACTCTGTCTCAGCACCTTGGGCTAAAATCTTTGCCTGACCAATCCAATCTTCACGTACTATTCTTCCAGAGAATGCCAGATGGCTATCTACCCACTCTACCTCTTTACTACTCCATGCGGCAATTTGATCGAAGTGATAAACACCTAAATCGTTTAGTTTCCCTTCGATAATATTACCAATACCTTTGACTCTGCAAAGGTTATCTTTACCATGCTCCCGTGGAGCATCGAGAACTGCAGGTTTATCAGCTTCGTTAAGCTCGTCACTACCAAACTCTTTTGCAGTTGCACTACCACTGCTCTCTTTGCTTTCAGATACTTCACTATCTGTAAGAGCTACATTTTCAGAACCACTTTCTATGCTTGCTGTTTCAGTTTCGCTGCTCTGTAGATTTGTATCTGCTACACTCTGCGGTGCTCCATTAGTAGTGCTCTTTTCATCTACACTTACAACTGTGGAACTTATTGTTTCTGTATCTGCTGTGGTTGCTGACTCCTCTTTTGCGGTGAGTGCAGCACCACTCTCTTTAGTTGTATTGGCTACACTGCCTTTGTTATCTGACGTACTACTAGATACAGAACCTTCAACTACTTCTTTTTCAGTAGAGTATTCTAAGCTATCAACTCCTTGCTGCGCACTTGCAGCTGAATCTATCTCTTGAGTGTTTCCGCTAGTTTGTGTCTCTGTTGCGCTTGTTCCCTCTTCTTCAAAAGAGTTATTAGCACTGCTTGCGCCTTCACTTTGACTTACAGTCTCTACTTTAGTAGACTCTTGAGTTTCTGCTTCCGCCTCCACAGCAATATTGGCAGAAGCATCATTTTCACCCAAATTTGTATCTCCTGCAATCGCTTGAGGGGTAATGTTTACGGCATCTGAAACTACACCCTCGCCTTCAGAGGCAGATCTTACACTCTCTACACTCTCGGTACCTGCACTTACATCAGATAACTCTTTACCCTCTATTGCCGCAGTTGTTACTGTGCTGTTATAGAGTGTATTTGTATCCTCTACACTCTCATCTCTGTTTAAACTTTTACTATATGAATCTTCGCAATAGTCGCTCTTTTCAAAATAGAGACTCTTCTCTCTTTTTTTGCAAGCTAACCGCCCAAACAGGTACCCAAGTATAATCCCTATCAATGCTATTAATATCAATAGTAGTGCAATTTGTAAAGCTGTAACCATATTAACCTCTCCTCATTTTTTTATTTCTATTATAAGATTATCATATTTTTTTTTAAAGTACAATATTTCATGTCAAATTTACTAGTTTTATCCCACTTTTTGCATATGCTCATCAAAAATAAGATTTTTTTGCAATTTTATTTATTACCACACTAATAGCTTTGTTTGGAGAGTTTTATCTAATCTCTATTGTAAAAGTAATCACTAATTAGATAAAATGTTAAACTCAGATAATCCGGGTTTATACAATAAAAACGCAATAAATACGTTTCTATTGTATAATTTGGTCAAAGAAGAGCTCCTACTCGGCGCTGCTTTGTAAATACTATAAAAGGTTTCTCTCAATGTTTAAAGAGTATCTCGCTTCATTTATATTTTGGAATCTTAAAATTACTTCTCAAGTTTTGCCCAAAAAGATGAAGTACTCTATTGCAAAAGGCATCGCCTGGGTTTTCTACAAATATCACAAAAGGTACTATAAAATTGCAAAAGCCAATCTGAATTTTATCTATCAAGATGATATTACAAATGAAGAGAAAGAGAAAATAATTAAAGCGATGTTTCTAAATCTTGCGCAAAACCTGGGTAGTTTTATAGAAAACCAGGGTACTACTAAAGAGAAACTACTTCAAAAAGTAACCTTTAAAAATGAAGATACTCTACTCAATGCTCTTGCAGGTAATCGACCAATAGTTTTTATTACAGCACATCAAAGTAACTGGGAGATTCTCCCTTTGGCAATTGCAGCAAAATACCAGCCGCTTACAGGTGTTGGGAGACCTCTTGACCAAGCATGGTTAGATAAGATTCTCCAAAAAAACCGACAGCAGTTTCAGATAGAGATGATCAGCAAATTTGGTGCCATGCGAAAGATGGTGAAAACGGTAAAATCAAAAAAACTTTTAGGGCTGCTGGTAGATCAAAATTTAGATGGAGTAGAGGTTGATTTTTTTGGAAAAAAGACAATCCATACCAACTCAGCAGCAATTTTGGCTACCAAATTTAATGCAACTGTTATACCGGCATTTATTACAAGAGTAGGCTTCGAAGAGTATGTTGCTACATTTTATGAACCCATAGAGATTGAAAAAAGTGGAGATGAAGCACAAGATATTATTAACCATACACAAAAGCAGGCAGCCATCACCGAAAAAGTTATAAGAGAGTCGCCACACGAGTGGTTGTGGATTCACAGGCGATGGAAACAGACTTACCCTAAAATTTATAATGTTTAGCCACAAGATAAAAATAAAACTAAAATTGCTACTCCTACTTCTTATTGGGATTGCAATCTATCTGCTTTTTCCTCTTAAAACAACATCTCTTCTCTATATTTCAAAAGATAATAGCACAAAACTCGTGACAGATGCGACTCCTTTAAATCTGTTTGACACAACGCTACTTACTCTTTTCGATATCAAAGGTGGATGGATTCGTGTTCCCAAAGAGACGAACAGATATAAACTTTACCAAGCAATACTCTTTAAGCCACGAGAGAAAACCCGCACGATGATAATGTATGGTGGTGCTACCATAAAAGATTTTTTAGACAAAATTGCCAAGCAGGCACACCTTGATAGCCAAATAATGCTCTCAATCTACCACAAATATGCGCTTTTTCATGAGGCATCAATTCTTTCAAAACACTATAAAATCCCCTACAATACAAATGAGCCAAGCACAATTGCCTATATGCTAAACGACAGCTATAAGCACCTAGATAGCTTTGCTAAAAAATATGCAACACCACTTAAAAGTAAAGCCTTCAAAAAGAAGCTTATTATTGCTTCTATTATCGAAAAAGAGACACAAAATTATAAAGAGATGCCACTTATTGCATCTGTCATCTACAATAGACTCAAAAAAAATATGCGTCTACAGATGGATGCAACGCTCAACTATAAAGCGAAATCACATAAAATTGTAACACCAGAAATGATCAAAAATGACCACTCAGCCTATAACAGCTATAAACATAAAGGTTTGCCACCCCAACCCCTTGCAAGTGTTTCGATAGCCTCTTTAAATGCGGCATTTAACCCTGCCAAAAGTAACTATCTCTACTTTGTCAAATCCAAAGATGGCAAAAGGCATCTCTTTAGTGCAGTCTATAAAAAACATTTAAAAAAGGTAAAAAAATACAAAGTTGCTCTTAGAAAAAAATTATCCATAAAGAGAAGAGCCAAATCTCTTATTTTGGCAAATATACCCCCTTCTCCCAAGCTACTGCCGTTTAGCGCAGAACCAATTACAGTAAGAGCTACCCTTAAACAGTAATTGGATATAATCATTCAAAAAAGCGAGAGAAAAAGAGAATGTATATACCAAAACCTAGCA
>JANTGQ010000064.1 GCA_024762845.1 Nitratifractor sp.
GGCAACCTTGTTACCGTTTGGTTATATGTTGTTGCTACAATTAGCGGTGCACTTTTGGCAGTGTTTGTATATAAAAAGCTCTTAAAGTGCAAAGATGCTTTAGAGTGTGAAATATAGAAGGAAAAAAATGAGTAAAAAGGTTTTGGTTTTATGTACAGGAAACAGCTGCAGAAGCATTATTGCTGAGGCAATTATTAATGCAAAGTTAGAGGGTGTAGATGCCCACAGCAGTGGTGTAAAGGCAAGCGGAAAGGTTAATCCAAATGCAGAGCGTCTCTTAAAAGAGAAGGGTATCTGGAGAGACGAGTACCACTCCAAGACGCTTGAAGAGGTGATTAATAATGAGTATGACCTGGTTATAACAGTCTGCGACCACGCAAACGAAACTTGCCCAATGTTCCCAAAACCGGCACCAAAAATTCATGTAGGTTTTGAAGACCCAGATGGAAAAGGTTACGAAGCCTTCGAAGAGACATATAAAGAGATAGAAGAGATACTTTTACCAAAGGTAGAAGAGAGTTTAACCCGGATTTCGCGTTAGAATCGCCAGAAAAGCATTAAGTGCTTGTGCTGTGGGTGTTTGCAAAAAACTTTGCACGTTTGGATTCCCTACGGTCATGAGTTTAACCCATAGGTTAATCGATGGTTTTTATGCAGGTTTGGATTCCCTACGGTCATGCAAATGCCCATAGTGCAATGACTAATGCGGCTTCAGTGATTTCTAATGCAAAATCCGGGTTTAAAATAGTCACTTGACTACTCTTCTCTTTTTGCTATAATAGCGATAAAAAGAGGAGGGTAGATGGTAGATAAATTTGCCAATAGTGCAAAAGAGTACGATAATAAAGTAAAACAGCAACGTAATGTTGCTGATATGGCAAAGAGTATTGTTGAAGCAATAAAACTCGATAAGAGCCATGAGATTTTAGACTTTGGTGCAGGCTCCGGCTTGCTTACCAAAGAGCTCTCACCATATGTTAAAAAAATTACAGCTGTTGATATTTCGCCATCGATGCTAGAGATTCTTGCATCGAAAAGTTTTGATTGCGAGGTAGAGCTTTTAGAGAGAGATTTAGTAGCCAAGCCTCTTGAAAAGCAGTTTGATGCAATTGTCTCTTCGATGACGCTGCACCATATTAGTGATATTCCACACCTTTTAAAACACTTTTTCGATGCACTCCATAGCGGTGGTCGTATTGCTCTTTGTGATCTCTATCCAGAAGATGGAAGTTTTCATAGTGCAGATACAGGTGTTGCACATTTAGGATTAGACCCTAACGAACTTGTAAAATTTTTAGAAAGTGTAGGGTTTTGTGATATTAAAGTTACAGATTCAGTTATAATCAACAAACAACAAGGTCAATACCCAACATTTGTTGTAAGTGCTGAAAAATTGAAGGAGAGTTAAATGGATTATATGTTTGCAGATGGGTTTTTAGGTACAAAAGCACCCTTTTTTATGGACTTTGTGACAATTATTGTAGCACTACTGCCACTACTTGTTTTTGGGGCAATTTGGCTAGCAAGAGGAGGGCACTACAAGGTGCATGCCTTCTTGCAGAGTGTTATCTATATTGTATCTGTAGTTGTAGTGGGGTATTTTGAGTATGGAGTAAGAGTTGGCGGAGGTTTTGCACATTTTGCTACCCAAAGTGGTATATCAAGCAGCTATCTTGTAACAATTTTAGTATTGCATATTACTGTCGCAACGCTGACCTTTATAGGGTGGAGTTATATCGTTTTTAAAGCTATATCAGATTTTAAAAGTGCTAAGCTGCCAGGGGCAGGCAGCTCGATTACCCATAAGTTGTGGGGCAAAAGAGTCTATATAGGTATAGTACTTACTGCAGTTACTGGTATTTTGGTTTATCTACTACTTTTTGTTTTTTAGCAAAAGGGCATTTGGAACAAACTATTTCTTTGCTTCATTCGCCTTATGGATAACGGTTGTTAACCCTAAAATTTTCCACCCCTGAAAGCCACTTCGGTAGAAGTATAGTTTTTCGGCAGGGTAACCGTTTTTCACCAAACCACGCATAAATGCTGGAGACTGCTCACACCACACACCATTACAAAAGACTACCAACTCCTTTGCTTTGCTAAAATCAAAAGTTCCATCTGCATTAGGTTTTGCGCCAAGAAGTGAAAAGAGCTTCGATATAACTTTTGGATTATCGTTTGTAGCTAATTTAAAAGGTATATTTATGGCTCCAGGGATTGTTTCGGACTCATACCAGCTACGAAGACGTGCATCTATTAAAAGCCCTTTTTTCGATGGTATCTTATTTTTGATAAAATCAATTAATTCCAGCTCTTCTATATTGTGTACACCAGGTACCGGTTTTATTGGCTGTATACAAAATGGCGGGCAGACACGAGAAGTTTTGGTAAAGTCATCTGTTAAACGATACTCTGTATCTTGAATTCTTTCTATGGTAATTTTATGCCCATGGTCGTTTGTGGTTATTGATGGTGTAGTTGCTGTTAAATTTACCACTCTAGTCTCTTCGGAAAGAAGTAGAGTAGAGAGTGCGGCAAGTAAAAATATTAGGGTTTTCATGCTTAATCCTTTAAAAATTTATTGTATTATACACTAATTTTGGAACTAAGCTTTATAATAGTACAAAAAAAATAATAATAAGTAAAAGAGATAGCATAAAGGAGAAAGAGATGAGAGAGAATCCATTGTCTAAGCTACTAGCACTTACTAGTAAAAATAACGAAATAGATAAAAAACGTGGTGAGGAAAAGTTTCTACGTTTAGATTTTGCACTTGATGAGATAGCAAAAGAGATAGAAGAGGTGCGAGCCGAGATAAAAGAGAATAATATACCCCATCTAGAAGATGAACTAGGAGATATCCTTTGGGGCTGGCTGATGCTAGTAAGCAAACTTAAAGATGCAGGATATGTTACTTCGATGGATGCAATAATTGCGCGCTGTGAACGAAAATATACGCAGAGAGTGGGTGTACTAAAAGGAGATAAAAGCGACAGAGAGAGTTGGAGAAGGATAAAGGAGAGACAGAAAGAGGCACTGGAAGAAGAGTGTAAAAATAGTGTATTAGAGCAGTAATACTTTATAATAGAAATTGACATTGTGCACTAAATTAGATCTCTATTAATACATTTACAGCCGAGCTAAATTTAATAAGTTGTATAATTTGTCTATAATCAAGGAGGAGAATAATGCAAAAGTATATATGGGTAGTAGTTTTTACTACAGTTCTTGGGATATCTTCTGAGATCACAGAGATGCAAAAAGCGTGTGAGAGGAAAATGCCAACAGCTTGCTATGAGTTAGGTCAATTGTATGAAGAGGGCTTAGGGGTCGATATAAATATCTCTGTTTCGAAAAGCTATTTTCAAAAAGCTTGCGAATATGGTTATGATAAAGGCTGCAAACATTTGGATATAAATTCATCAAAACCACAGGCTTAAAAGTTTGATGAATATGAAAAAGTATATTTTAATTTTTATAATTAGTATGGTTTCATTAATGGCTAATGGTGCAACACGAATTATGCCTTTGGGGGATTCTATTACTTTTGATGATGCCTATAATCCAAAACCAGATAGTCTTAAAGCAGGCTATAGAAGTTTTTTATGGTATAAACTTAGAGATGCTGGGTATTGGGCAGATTTTGTAGGTTCTCAAAATACTGGCTGGGATGTTCGACCATCTTTTGATGGAAATAACGAGGGGCATCCGGGGTGGACAAGTTATGATATTGCAAATCATGTCTATGGTTTTTTGCAAAGTAATCCAGCGGATATTGTATTATTGATGGCAGGGGCAAATGATTGGAGCGAAAGTGTTAATGGTATTGAGAGTACTTTAAATCAAATAGATAGATATGAATCTAACTACCATCATCATATTAAAGTTATTCTTGCTCGAATTCCAAATAGAAGAGATCATTCTCAACAATGGATGAGTAATTTTAATGTTAATCTTCAAAACTTGGCAAATAGTCGTATTGCGAACGGAGATGATATTTACGTTATAGATTTAGAGTATGGTGCGGGGATAGATTATCATAATGATTTTCAAGATCCTACCCACCCTAATGATACAGCTTACCGTAAAATAGCAAATGTATGGTATGATGCGCTAAGAAGATTCTTGCCACTGCCTGCCAAACCTAATAATCCAAGTAATTTAGTAGCTAGTTCAATAACAACAAATTCTGCAGTTCTTCATTGGAATGATAACTCAGACAATGAAAATGGATTTCGAATTTATAGTGGCAATAAGTTAGTAGCAACTGTAAGTTCTAACACTATAGGATATGTATTGAGTAATTTAGAACCCAGGTCAACTTATACCTATTCTGTAGAGGCATTTAATAATGAAGGAAGCTCGAACAAAGTAACAGTTACTTTCACAACAAAAGATGACTACTCATGGCTTCCAGCAGTTTATAGTGTACTTTTAAACTAGGGACTATTACTCTTACGGGAGTAATAGCATTCACACTTTTCTCTGAATTTTAACTACTCTCCTCTCTTTTTGTCTAATCCTTTCTTATTTTTATTTGATATAATGGTCATATTTATGTAAGGGAGCATAAATATGAATTTTAGTAAAAAAATAGTTATCTCTATTTGGTCGGTTTTGATCATAGTTTCTGCCGGATATATAATCTACGATACACAACACAGAGCAGCTAAGAACCAGATAAGCAATAATCAAAGCAGATGTCCTAATTTACAATCTTGGAGTGATGAGAATATAGCAAAGTGGCTTGGTAAGTCTGTGCAGGAAATTAAAGATGTTAAAGTTGCAAGATCTCTTGATAATAAAGCGCTTTGCACAATGCCCGCAGAGAGACTTGCCAGAGCATTTTCTAAAACTGTACATAAACCCAGACCAGACCAACCGGGAGAAGCTGCGGCATTTCGTGCCCAGCAACAGAGTGTTTATGGCTATCTTAAACCCGATGGACTTATTAAGGCGAATCAACAGCGACAACAACTTCTACAGACGCATTTGCCAGGTAGCAATGCCATTATAGGTGCTGCCGGTATAAGCAGCTCACACTGGAGCTCTATAGGACCGGGAAACATTGGAGGGCGTATCCGAACACTTTTTATTCATCCTGCGAATAATAATATACTTTTTGCAGGTAGTGTAGGAGGTGGTATTTGGAAGAGTAGTGATGGTGGTAACTCTTGGAGTGCTGTTGATGATTTTATGGCGAATATTACTGTTACAAGTATTGTGGCTGATCCTCAGACAACGGGGAATATCAATACAACAACTCTTTATGCTTCGACTGGAGAGGGTTTTTATAACCAAGATAGCTTACGAGGGTATGGCATTTTTAAGTCAACTGACGGTGGTTCAAGCTGGAGTCATCTTAACTCTACGGATCCAACTGCTGACTCTGATTGGTATTATATTAACAGAGTTGGCGTTAATAGCCACGGAGATATTATAGCAGTAGCAAGAGGTAATGCGATCTTTACTTCGCATGATGGTGGTACAAGTTGGATTAAAAACGCACCTGGAGCACAACAAAATTATTATAATATGATGGAGGATGTCAAGTTTGACCCAAACAATCCTAATAAAGCGATTGTAGGTTCTGTAGGGGGAGATTGCTACTACACAACAGATGCAGGAGATACATGGACTAAATCGAATATCACAAGTGTATCTAATGGGATTCAAGGTAGAGTTGAGATTGCATATGCAAAAAATGCTACTAACAGAGTTTTTGCCTCAGTTGATAAAGATAGTGGAACCATATACAAATCAGACGATGGCGGTGTGCATTGGAGTCTAGTTAAGAATCTTGGACACCTGGGTAATCAAGGTTGGTATGCAAATACAATCTGGGTGGATCCAACAGATTCGAACCATTTGGTTGTAGGCGGTTTGGATCTTTGGCGTTCAACAGATGCTGGTGTCAACTGGACGAAGATATCAACATGGTGGCGCTCTCCTAACTCTCCACATGCAGATCATCACATGATAATATCTGATCCAGATTATGATGGTAGCAGTAATAAGAGGGTTTATGTTACAAATGATGGTGGAGTATACAAGAGTGATGATATCAGCAGTGCTAATGAGAATGGCAGTAATAATGGATGGGTGAATCTTAATAATGGTTTAGCTGTTACACAATTTTATGGAGCAGCTGGGATGACAGACTCAAACATTATCGGTGGTGCACAGGATAATGGTTCACTTTTACACAATGGCAGCGGAATGAACGACTGGATAGATACTTTTGGTGGTGATGGTGGATTTGCCGCTGTTGCACCCCACGCCACTACCTCTGGAGCATTTTATTATTTTAACGAGTATGTATATTTACAAATACACCGTTCAGATAATGGTGCAAACGGTAGCTATATCTACAATAATGGTTTAGATGATGCTAACAGCAATGCTAATTTTATTGCACCGTTTATTCTTGACCCAAGTAATAGAAATGTAATGCTAGCTGGTGGAGCAAGTTTATGGAAAAGCTCAAATGTAAGGGCATCCAATACCAATGACATATCTTGGAGTAAAATAAAAGATGCTGTGAGTGGCACAAAGATTAGCCAGATTGCTATAGATGAGAGTGATTCTAATATAATTCTTGTTGGATACAACAATGGAGAGATATATAAAACCACCAATGGTACAAGTGCGCAGCCTACATGGACAAAAATCCATGATAGCACTGGAAAGCATGTTTTGGCTCTTTTAGTAGATAAGGATAATTCAAATATTCTTTATGCCGGATGGGGTGGTTTTGCAAGTGGGAACCTACAAAAATCTACTGATGGCGGAAACAGTTGGAGTGACATAAGCGGGGATTTACCCGATGCACCTGTGCGATCAATAGTTAGAAATCCTAACAATGCCAACTATCTCTATGTTGGTACCGAGGTAGGAGTTTTTACAAGCGAGAACCAAGGTTCATCATGGTTTACGACGAATGATGGTCCGGCAAATGTCTCGGTTGATCAACTTTTTTGGTACGACAATTCTACTTTAGTCGCTGCCACACATGGTCGAGGTATTTTTAAAATTACTGTTAATAACGGCAGTGGTGGCGGAGGCAGCGGAGGTGGATCGGATAGCAATGGAAGTAGCGAAGATTTTATGGTTCCAATCTGCTTTCCTAAGGCAGAAAATTCTCAGGAGAATATTTGTATAACTGT
>JANTGQ010000065.1 GCA_024762845.1 Nitratifractor sp.
AGAGGGCAATTATGCCATCTGTTTCGCTACCTCAGCAGCAAAATCCTCTTCTACTTTTTCGATACCTTCACCAAGTTCAAAACGAACATACTCAGTTAATTTAGCATCTTTATTTTCACTTGCAAGATATTTTGCTACACTAACTTTATCATCCATTACAAATTTTTGATTCTCTAGTGTATTATCTTGCATAAAACGGTTAATTTTACCTGGAAGAATTTTTTCTAAAATAGCTTCTGGTTTACCCTCTTTAATTAATTGCTCTCTTGCAATCTCTTTCTCTTTTTCAATAACATCTGCAGGTACTGCTGCTTCGTTAATATATGTTGGTCTCATTGCAGCAGCGTGCATTGCAATGTTTTTCAACTGCTCTTCAACACCCTCTGCATCACTTGCAACTAAAACACCAACTTTAGAGTTTGCGTGAACATAGCTACCAATTGAACCATCTGTAACAACTTTTGCATATCTTCTTACAACTAGGTTTTCACCAATTGTTGCAATTTGAAGTGCCAGATAATCACTAAATGGCTCTCCATTTATCTCGCTTGCAGCAATATCTTCTACTGTATCAAAGTCATTGTTAAGCACATGTTCAACTACTTCGTTTACAAAAGATTGGAACTTCTCATTTTTAGCAACAAAGTCAGTTTGAGAGTTAATCTCAACCATAATAGCTTTGTTTCCATTGCTCTTAATAGCAATAACACCCTCTGCTGCAACTTTATCAGCTTTTTTAGCGGCGGCACCAAGACCTTTTTTACGAAGCCACTCTTGAGCTTTTTCCATATCACCATCTGTCGCTGCCAATGCTTGCTTACAATCCATCATACCAGCATCAGTCATCTCTCTTAGCTTTTTAATATCTTTTGGTCCAAAGTTTGCCATCTCTTCTCTCCTTAGTTTGCCGCTAACTCTTTAGCGTGTGCAACAGACTCTTTAAAGTCACCTCTAAAGCTATATTTACTCTCCATAACTTCAATTTGATCATCACTCATTGCAGCAACTTGAGCAATTGTAGTTATACCCTCTTTGTGTAAGTTCTCTGCACTCACTTTACCAACACCTTTGATTTTTGTTAAATCTTCAGCTTTTGCTTCGCTTGCTGGTGCAGCACTCTCAGTACTCTCTGTTTTCTCAGCCGCTGCTTCCTCTTTTGCCTCAGTAGCTATCTCTTCTTTAACTTCTGCAATCTCTTCTTTGCTTACGTTTGCAGCCTCTGCAGCAGCTTCAGAGATACCCTCTGTTGTTGCTTCTGCCTCTTCACCACTCTGCTCAGCAGCAAGTGCTCTACCCTCGATAATAGCATCCGCCATCTCTCTACAGAAAAGGTTAATAGAACGAATAGCGTCATCATTTCCAGGAATTGGGTAGTCAATTAAGTCTGGGTCACAGTTTGTATCTAATGGTGCTACAATTTTCATACCCATTCTTCTTGCCTCTTTAATTGCAATGTGTTCTTTAACCGCATCTACAACAAATAGAATATCTGGAGTTTTACTTAAGTTTCTATAACCCTCTAGATATTTAAGAAGCTTCTCTTTCTTTCTTCTTAACATTAACGCCTCTTTTTTAGTAAGAAGGTTAATCTGTCCATTCTCTTCCATCTGCTCAATAACTTCAAGCTTTCTGATAGATTTTTTGATTGTTGGATAGTTTGTTAACATACCACCTAACCATCTTGTAGCAATAAATGGCATATCACATCTTAATGCATGCTCTTTAATAGCATTTCTAGCTTGTTTTTTCGTACCAACAAATAGTACTGTTTTACCCTCTGCAGCTGCATCTCTTACTACATTGTATGTATATTTAAAATATCTCAATGTCTTTTGAAGGTCAATAATATAGATATTTTTTCTCTCACCAAAAATAAATTTTTTCATTTTTGGATTCCATCTTCTTGTTTGGTGTCCGAAGTGTACACCACACTCTAGTAAGTCTTTCATTGTAACCATAGGTTAGCTCCTTGTCAAAATATTTTTTAAACTCTTTAGGTTTATACCTCTGTAGCCCTTAACGCAAATGCGCAACCCTAATAAGGAATAACTACATGTGTTTTTCTGTAACACTACAGATTTAAACGACGCGATTTTACCAAAAAAAAATAAAAATTCGATTAATTTTCTCTTCTTCTGCCAGAATTTCCGCCTCTACCGCCTCTACCACCACGGTTATTACGGCGATCCCCGTTTCTAGGTCTTCTTCTTCTGCCTCTATCGCCACCTCTATCACTCTTGGCTCTTTGAGCAAGCTGATCAATCTCTGCAAAGCTCTTCCCAATTTTATCTTTACCCTTAATTTCACTCCCGCTCACTACCATCGACGCCAATTTATGTGCAATTGTATCTATATCAAACTGCTCTTTAAGGTGCTCTACCATATCTACAGCATTTTGGTAAATTTTAGCAGAAATTATATCTTCAAGAATTTCATTCCCTTTTTTCTCAGCAATTGCGTCAAGTCTTGGTACCTCTTTGGCTACTATAGCACTACCGACACTCTTTTGAATCTTCTGTAAAGATCTAAACTCTTCAGGTGTCACAATAGAGATAGCAACTCCATCTCTACCTGCACGTCCTGTTCTTCCAATTCTATGCACATACGACTGACTGTCAAATGGTATATGGTAGTTAAATACATGACTTACATCGTTTACATCTAAACCACGAGCTGCCACATCTGTAGCAATCAAAATATCTAGAGTTCCCTTTTTAAAATCTTTAATAGTAAACTCTCTATCTCTTTGACTCATATCGCCATGTAAACCTTTGCACTTATACCCTTGCGCATTTAAAGCTGTAGATAATCGATCTACCTCGCGTCTCATACGACAAAAAATAATGGATTTATTTGGATCATAAAAGTCCATTAAACGAATAAGCGCATCATCTTTCTCTCTCTCGTGTACAACATAAAACTCTTGCTCAATATTTGCATTTGTAACTTCAGACTTTGTAATAGATATACTCTTAGGCTCTTTTAAAATCTTTTGCGCAAGTGCTTTTATCTCTTTAGACATTGTTGCAGAAAAAAGCAGTGTCTGGCGACTCTCTGGAACAAAGTTAAAAATCTTCTTAATATCATCCAAAAATCCCATATCCAGCATCTCGTCAGCTTCATCAAGCACAACGACACTGGGCTTAATAGTTACTCTCTTGCTCTCTAAAAGGTCAATTAATCTACCTGGTGTAGCAACTACTACAGATGCACTCTTAATATGCTCTATCTGTCTACCATATGCTGTACCACCATAAACTGTTGCACTCTTTACACCTAGCTCTTTTCCAAATCTATAGACCTCATCACTCACTTGCATAGCAAGCTCTCTAGTTGGTGTAACTATAAGCGCTTCTACACTTCCATCTAGCTTTAAATTATTTAAAATCGGCAGTGCAAATGCTGCTGTCTTTCCTGTACCTGTGTGTGCTTGTCCAATCACATCGTTACCGTCAAGTACCATAGGTATTGCTTCTTTTTGAATTGGGCTAGGTTCTCTAAACCCTGCATTTTTAATAGCTTCTGCCAGTTCCGGTTTAAAATTAAAATCTTCGAATTTCATTATTCGTCTTTGTGTTAAATTTGTTTTTGCAATTAGATACTCTATTGTACACCCTCATTACAAAAAAATTTAACCTAAGATTAATCTCGAAAGGACTCAAATATGCAGTGTGAAAGTAGTAAAAAAGTAGCTAAAGCTGTAACTAAAGCGAAGTATAGCCTCTTTTTATTAATTGTAGATTATAATACCCAAAAAGAACAATTATGAGTAAAAGAACATTTATATCATGGAACGTCAACGGTATCCGTGCAGTAGATAAAAAAGAGGCACTACGATGGCTAGACCTCTCACCACCAGACACCCTAGCCCTCCAAGAGATTAAAGCAGAAAAAGCACAAATACCAGATACACTTTTTGAGCATCAATATAAACATACACAGGTCAGCTCTTCACATAAAAAAGGACAATCAGGTGTTGCACTCTTTACCAATATAGAACCAAGCTACACAAGCAACTGCTACGAAGTCGATATCCTGAAAGAGGGTAGAATTAACGAAATGCACTTTGACAATATCGCCTTTTTTAATGTATACTTTCCAAACGGTCAACGCTCGCAGGAGCGTCTAGAGTACAAGCTCGCTTTCTACGATAGATTCTTTACCCATATAGAAAGCTTGCGAAAAGAGGGAAAATCTATAATATTCTGTGGAGACATAAACACAGCGCACACCGAGCTAGACATAGCACGCCCCAAAGAGAACCAAAAAACCTCCGGCTTCCTACCCATAGAGCGCGCCTGGCTCGATAAAATAACAACTGCCGGCTACATAGACACATTCCGCTATATCCACAAAGAGCAACCCGACCAATACAGCTGGTGGTCAATGCGCACCCGCGCAAGAGAACGCAACGTCGGCTGGCGAATAGACTACTTTTTTGTCTCTAACGACTTAGAAAAAAATATCATAGATGCAACAATTCTCCCCCAAATAACCGGCAGCGACCACTGCCCAATAAGCCTAACTTTAGATATATAGGCTTTTGTTATTTAATACTTTTAGGGCACCACTAATGCCATTAAGTTAAGGAAAGAAGTTCTTTCACTTCGCCTCAGTACGACTAATTTCTGTCATTCTGAGCATAGCGAAGAATCTCAAAAACTCTTAGATTTAAGTCATTGGAGGCGCCCTTTAGTGAGATCATAAAGATAGTTATGCATATCAAAATACCCTATCATAACCTCAAACATCACTCTCCAACAGAACTCCATACAGATAAACAGTAAAATCAAACCCAAAACTGTTACTACTTTTTGTCTTGCCTTCAGAGAGAGAAAAAAACTCTTAAATTTTCTATCAATCTTTTGCAAAAAAGAGATATTGTCGATAAGATAACCACGAAAAAAGAGCAATAGTATCGGGATCACAATTGCACCAATATAGTAAAAAAATATCAAAAAATCCTGCGTTACAAAATGGTTAAAGCTTAAAACATCCCACATATCTTTACCTCCCTTTTTAAAGCCCAGTACTAAAACATCCAAGAGTATATACTACTCAAAACTCAGTTCACACACTACCTGAGCATGGTCACTTTGCAATAAAGAACCATCTCTATTCTTCTGTAAATGTGCATCAAAAAGTGTATAGTTTGTAACTTTGCCTCTCAAATCATCTGAGACAAAAATATAATCAAGCACATTCCCTTTACCTAAAAAATAGCTGGTACTCCCTCTCTTAGGCGCCTTGGCTTCTGGATGAGGGTTATAAACCTCCTCTTTATACTCATAACTAGCATCAAACAAAAGAGCAGGCTCTTGGCTCTGCTTGTCATAATAGTCAGGGTTAGTCAATGCATCTATTGTAAGAGAAAACTCTTTATCGTTCAAGTCGCACAGTAGTACCGTAGGTCTCTTTCCAGAGGCTCGAACATCATAAAAAAGCGAAGCAGCTTCACAAAGTCTTTGCTGCAAAGAGGCACTAGATTTATCCTCTAACTCTTTCTCTATCAACTCTTTTTTATACGCTATTGTATCCTCTGCACAAAACTTATACTCAAAGGCATTCTCTCTGTTAGACTTAAGGTGACAAACATAGACTAAAAGCTCTTTACTATTAGGCAGTTGCACCTTCGCCTTTATAGGCAGACGTGAAAAAGCAAAATCCCCACTAAAGCAGTGCATCTCTAAACTCGCCAAATGTGGTGCAACACTCTCTATACTCACTATAGGGTACTTAGAGGCTATAGCAACAGTAGTAGTAATATATTTAAATCTATTACTCTCGCTCAACTTTGCACTATCTACCACCCCAAAATACCCAAACCCAAGCTCCAAAACAAGCGCTTTTAGTGCTGTTTGCGAAAAAACTTCCTGAAAACCTACAATATCACAATCCATCTTAACTATTTGCTGCTTTATCCATGCCGTTTTTTCAAGCCACTGCTCTTGGGCAAACTTATCTTTTTTATTATACCAAGCGTAAGGAGGCTCCACAAACTGAAAAAGGTTAAAGGTACCCACTCGTATTTTCATACCCGCCCCTTTTGCGCAATAGGTTTGGTAATAAAATACCCACCCACAAGCACAGGAACAATACCCATCAACTGCCGAATTTCGGGCACTTCACCCAAATAGAGGTAAGCAAACAGTAGCGTAAAAAGCGGCATAAGTGCTAGCATAGCAGAGAGCTTAGTAATAGTAATACGGTTAAGCGCCTCTATCCACATAATCTTAGCTGCAACATAAACAAGTGTAGCAATCAAAAATATATAGGGCAGAGCCAACGCTAAATTCTCCCAACTCACCGCCGGCTCCAACCAATAGGAAAGTACCGCCACAAAAGGAAAACCAACAACAGTTCTAAAGCCCAGTATCGTCTCTGCCGAGCAGTAGTTGCGAGCCCTCTTTTGGTAAAGGTTAACAATAGGTGCAAACGCAGAAGCCAAAAGTATAAGCCAATCCCCTTTATTAAACTGCATATCATCCGGAACAAGAATAATAACTGCACCAACAACCATAATCAGAGCACCAATAAGATGCACTCTCTCCATCTTCTCTTTGCCCAAAACATTAAAGTAAAGGTAAGAGAAAAGCACTTGCAAAAAAACAATAACAGCCATATTCCCCGCACTGGTATAGCGCATCCCTATAAAAATTAGAATAAAGATAGCAGTAATCCAAAAAGTCGTCAGCAATAAGTCTCTGTACGCTGCACGATTTTGTAGCTCTCTAAACCGATCACGCTTATACATAATAACCATATAAAAGAAAAAAGCGATAACCAAACTATACATATAAGTATGCAACGCCCCCACATAAGAGATAGCCACAATAGAGAGTATAGGAAACCAAGATTCCAAAATACTCAACCCCAGCATAAGTAGCTCCCCTTGCCGCTCTTTTGTCATCTGCTCTCCTATTTTTTCTTGCATATTGTACCCAAAAGCAATACATAAAGAATATAACTACACTTTTTAGTGGCTGTTATTAGCTACGATAGTATGTCTTATAAAACCTCAAAAGATTTCTAAAATTTAGGTTAAATTACGCTAAAATATAATACTTTAACAGGAGAGAGGGGCAATTACGTATGGCATAC
>JANTGQ010000066.1 GCA_024762845.1 Nitratifractor sp.
GATTCGTTTTTAGTTGCAAGAACAGCTGTAATTGCAGCAGTTAGTGTTGTTTTACCATGGTCAACGTGACCGATTGTACCAATGTTAACATGTGGTTTGGTACGTTCAAATTTCTCTTTAGCCATTTGTTTCTCCTAGCTTTGTTTGTAAATTACGCGTGGTATTATACCTTTAAATGCTTAAGAACTCTCAAGCCTTTAGGTAACTCTGCTTATCTAAACCGTTATGATGGACAAGACTTTAACCTTCATCCGAGTTTAAATAGTTAAACTCCTGTCCATCAAACTGGAGCCCAGAAGCGGATTTGAACCGCCGACCTCTTCCTTACCAAGGAAGTGCTCTGCCCCTGAGCTATCTGGGCAAATATTTCTGAAAATGTAAAATATTTACATATTTAAAATAGTCGTAATTATCATAAATATATAAATTATAAAAATTTTTGGGGATGAGTAGCTGCTATACTAACATATAGTAAGAAAACTCAGCTCCCAGTTCATTGGAGCGGGTGACCGGATTCGAACCGGCGACAACTTGCTTGGAAGGCAAGAGCTCTAGCCAGCTGAGCTACACCCGCAGTATTTCGTGGTGGTGAGAGGAGGATTCGAACCTCCGAAGACATAGTCAGCAGATTTACAGTCTGCCCTCGTTGGCCGCTTGAGTATCTCACCCACTTTTTTACTGGTCAAACACTGATAAATTATGGAGCTGGTGATGGGACTCGAACCCGCGACCTGCTGATTACAAATCAGCTGCTCTAGCCAACTGAGCTACACCAGCACTCCGAATCAATTCTTCATTATCGAATTGGACTGCAATTATAGTGATTTAAACTTAATTAATTCTTAAAAAGAGTGTATATTTACTTTTTTTTGCAAAAAACTTGAGTTTAACCTACTATGTTAATCAATAGTTTTTTCTAAATGCCCATAGTGTAATTACTGATGCAGATTATGTAATCTCTATTGCAAAATCTAGGTTGAAGACTCTATTCAAAGAGACAAGCAAGATTGATCCCGGATTATGCTTATAGGCGCTCCACCTCTCCCACAACTTTACCAATCACTGTTACCTCTTGATAACTCATCACCTCTGGCGAGTAGAGTTGATTATCTGATATAAGTTCTATTGTTCCATCTACCTTTCGATTTAATCTCTTTATAAAGAGACCGCCCGGAGTAGAGACCACAAATATACCATCTTTCGATATCTCGTTTTGATCTCTGTCTACAAATACAATAGATCCGTTTTTAAGTGTCGGCTCCATAGACTCACCATCAACATTAATTGCCTCAAGTTTTTTTCGCTCCAACTCTTCATTGCTGATATTCTTGTAAAAACTCTTTACAAGTAACTTATCAATTGCAACTGTCTCATAATCTTCTCCAAAGCCTACTGCTCCTCCACCTGCACTTGCACGCACGCTACTGAAGTATTTAATTTTAAAGAACTTCTCTGTCTCCTCTACCAACATTCCCGCAGATTGGTCAAAAAACATCCAGTTAATACTTATTTTCCTGCGAGCACAAAACTCCATCAACTCTTTATAGGGGACAGCACCTCTCTTTTTCATCGTTGCAAATGTCGCCTGCGATATTCCAAGTTCTGCAGCTACATCTTTATCAAAGACCTTCCCGTTCGGACTCTCTGTTGAAACGATATCTTTTATCTTCTCTATTATCTCATTAAAATTATTCATGCTCCCCTCCTAGTTTAGGTTTAAGTTGTAGATGAGTGTCTGTATGGTCTCTCCACTCTCTTTGTCTCCATCGTCCGGCGCACTCATTGCAAGTGCAACACCACCTAGCATATTTGTCATTATTGCGCTACTTCCACTCTTTTTACCTATAAAATCTATCGATAAACGCCCATCAAAGAGTGTCAGATTTCCCGGAGTAAACTCTGTTTTTCTACTCTTCTTTTTATATTTAGAACGCAGGGTTGTCTCTACAAGTGGCATTGTGTACTCAGTAGCACTATATTTGTAGAGTAGTGGTACCAGGTAAAGTAGTGCAGTCACTGTTGAGGAGTAGGCAAATCCTGGCAGTGCTATTATCATTTTATTTGCTGCCTGTGCTACCATTATGTGTTGTCCAGGCTTAATTACAACCCCTTTAAAGATAAGCTCAGCACCTAATTCGTCCCGTACAATATCTTTTACAAAATCGAAATCCCCAACACTTACCCCTCCACTGCTTACCACTATATCACTTCTTTGCAGTGCATCTTTAAAGCGCTCTTTTAACTCTTCGAAATCATCTCCAATACAGCCAAGCTGTAGCGGCTCGCCACCATACTTTTTAACAATTGCCTCTATTGTATAGTTGTTACTGCTTCTAATTTGCGATGGGCGACTCTGCTCTTCTCCAAGTTCTAAAAGCTCACTACCTGTGGCTATAACAGCAACAACAGGCTTCTTATAGACCTTTAGAGTTTCGAAGTTAAGCGATGCCAGCACAGATATCTCTTCAAAAGAGATTATGGTGCCTTTTTCTATGAGTACTTCGCCTCTCTTAAAACTCTCTCCAACTTCTCGTACACTAAAGCCAAACGAGACCTCTTCGTTAATGACTATTTTGTCACCATCTACGGTTACGTTCTCTATAGGAATTAATGTATTACTCCCATGTGGCATTAGTGAGCCAGTAAATGTCTTTATTGTCTGTCCGGGTGTAAGGTGTGGTACCTCCTCTGCTCCGGCTGGGTTGATAGACTCTATATGTAACTCTTTTAAAATCTGATCCTCAAAACGCAAAGCATATCCATCCATCGCAGATGTAGGGTGCTCGGGCGAATTATAAGTTGCTACAATATCTTCTGCAAGATGGTAGCCTATTGCATCCATCAATGGCAGTTCTACTGTCTCTTTGGGCGAAATAGTAACCGCATTCAAACGTTCCATAGACTCTTCGAAACTAATCACTTGCTTCCTCCTTCTAAAATTCCTGCACCATCCATTGGTGTACTGCGCTCTTTTGCATAGATACGTTTCCCCTCTAGAATGTCATATTTCCATATTGGGGCATTTGCTTTAAAATCTTCTACAAATTCATCTATCAACTCCAGAGCCACACGGCGCTTTGGCGAAGCAACAGCAGATATATAGGAGCTCTGCGCAACAGGTACATCTCCGATTGCGTGTGCCATTTTTACTACTGCCCCTCTCTTTTTTGCCTCCTCCTTCCACGATTGAAACCATTTTTCAAGTATTGGTCTATAGATATCAAAGCTCAACGCTTCAATTGAATCCTCAGCTCTAATTATGCCGGTGAATGTAATAAATGCGCCAAAGTTGAGACTCTGCACCTCATCAAACCATCTATTGCTAATCTCGTTTACGTCTAGCGAACCTTGATATAACTCCATTTTATCCTCCACAAACCGGTGGTAGAATAGAGACTACATCACCACTGTGTAGTTCGTAGTTACTCTTCTTTACTATAGTATCATTCACAGCAACTGCACAAATACCTACCCACTCTTTTAACTGACTATCTTCTGCCATAACAGTAGCCAGCTCTTTGAGTGTTTTAATATCGAGTTCAAGTGGCTCTTTGACAATTGGTCCTAAAAATTCAACTCTTATCATATTGTGTCCAATATATTTTATTTTTGTTTATTATATTGCTAAACTCTTTATCCATTCTTAAAGCTACAATGTTATTTTTTAATATCAACAAATAATATGACATTTTGAAATATATATTGTTACAATTCGTATATTAGTCCATATTTCGAAGGCAAAAAAAATTAAAAAATATAAAAAATAGCAATATTTTTTACAAAACGGTAGAGAATTAGCTCTTTTTACTCTCTCTGTAATCTACCATTTTGGATAGAATATGTTTTTTTTATTTTATAATATTAAGTGTATATCTAATGTCTCTTTAAAAGATTAAGGAAAAATAGTTACGAACTTGCTAAAATTTGGCTCATTCTTATCCCGAGGAGAGTATCGAACTCCTGGATTAAAGGCATTAAGTGATTTTTGGTTCAATATCCTATATAAACCTGCTTCCATTCTCTATCTTCTTAAAAAAAGCTCTACAGCGCACACAAGAGAAACAGATTATACAATATCACCAGGGAGTACCAAGCAAAATAAACAGACTTTTTAAACAGCGCAGTATAGATGCGGCTTTTATATCGAGTATAGAGTCACGTCACTGTAGCTGTACAGATTTGGGTATTGTTGCTGATGGTGCGGTATACAGTGTCTTAGTCATAAAAAGTGAACAAATGTTCGACAGCGACTCTGCAAGCTCAAACAAACTCTCACAAGTGCTTGGATTAGAAGGAAAGGTACTCATAGGTGACAAAGCACTCAAATACTATTTAGATGGAAACAAAGCAGTGGATTTAAGTCTCGAGTGGAAGAAACAGACAAAATTGCCTTTTGTTTTTGCACGGCTCTGCTACAGTGGTCATAAGAGAAGGGTAGAACAATTGGCAAAAAAATTTAGCCGCAAAAGAGTTAAAATACCACGCTACTACCTCGAAAAAGAGGCAAAGCAAAAAGGTATTAGCAGTAAAGATATCTTATGGTATCTGCAGCATATCGAT
Organism: Nitratifractor sp.; assembly: GCA_024762845.1. Lineage (GTDB taxonomy): Bacteria > Campylobacterota > Campylobacteria > Campylobacterales > Sulfurovaceae > JAADEQ01. The sequence continues at coordinate 4,561 of JANTGQ010000066.1, forward strand.
TACAAAATCGGCTACAAACAAAATAGGGCTCTTAAACTCTTTTTAAAAAAGGCAAAAGCCACTAAACAATAGCTATATCTTTTCAGAGATAGCTTTAATGTGCTCTACGTAACGCTCTTTTATAAAGCTTCTTACACGTGCAACACCATCATCTACCGCAGCCTGTGCAACTGCCGGGGCTACATACTCCATTACACGCTTATCAAACGGAGATGGAATAATATACTCTGAACCAAAACTCATATCCTCTCTACTATGTGCACTTTTTACATACGAAGGTACATCCTCTCTTGCCAGCCCTGCTAAAGCTTTTGCTGCTGCCATTTTCATATTTTCAGTAATATGTGAAGCGCGTACGTCAAGAGCGCCTCTAAAGATATTTGGAAATCCCAATACATTATTTACCTGGTTTGGATAATCACTTCTACCAGTACCAATTATTACATCCGGTCGAACATCTTTTGCAAGATCTGGCAAAATTTCAGGGTCTGGGTTGGCACAGGCAAATATTATTGGATCAGTAGCCATAGTGCTTACCATCTCTTGGCTAATAACATCACCTTTGCTTAAACCCAACACCATATCTGCGCCTTTTATTGCATCTTCCATAGTTACACACTCATCTACAACAAACTCCTCTTTAAACTTGTTTAAATCTGTGCGCGATTTACAAATAAGACCCTTAGAGTCAAACATATATATATTTTTCACCCCTAACTTTCTATACATATTTGCGCTTGCTATTGCAGAAGCACCGGCACCAATAACAACAACTTTAATCTCTTCTGCCTTTTTATTCGACATCTCTAAAACATTAATAAGCCCTGCCGTTGTAATAACAGCAGTACCGTGCTGATCGTCGTGAAAAACTGGAACATCACAGATATCTTTTAACCTGCGCTCTATCTCAAAACACTCAGGCGCTTTAATATCCTCTAGGTTTATCCCGCCAAAACTATCTGCAATGGCAGCAACTGTGTTGATAATTGTCTCCGTATCTTTAGAGTTTATCTCGATATCCACAGCATCAATATTGGCAAACTTTTTAAAGAGAACAGCTTTGCCCTCCATTACAGGTTTTGAACCCATTGCACCAATATCTCCCAATCCAAGTACAGCTGTACCGTTACTGATAACTGCAACCAAATTACCCTTGTTGGTAAACTCATAGACCTTCTCGGGATTCTTCTCTATCTCCAAACATGGGTAGGCAACCCCCGGGCTGTATGCCATAGAGAGTTCATGCGCAGTATTACATGGTTTTGTAATCAAAGTTCCTGTTTTTCCATTACTATCTAATATATCTTTAGCAGTGTGGTACTCCAGAGACTCTTTTGCAAATGTTTTATAGACCATATCTTCAACCTTCTTGTAAAAATAGAGTGTAATTATACTCCTTTTTTATTGCGAAGTATAGATATTATGACCTATTTTTAATAAGTAACCTTAAGTGTTACCTTTTTTAAGCAGCCAAAGCGAGAGCATATAGAGTGGAAAGAGATGCTGTTTAAACTTACCGCTTTTTGACTTTTGGCTTAAAAAGTCCAGATGGTCACGCTTAAAGATTCTAAAAATATCATTGGCTTCATAAATCTTCTCTACTCCGCCCTCTTCCAAAATCCACTCTAAAAATGGGTAGTTTAACCCTTTTTTCTTTCTATTACTAATAGACTCAGGTAAACAACCACTCGCAACCTCTTTTAAAATACTCTTTGGCACCTGGGTATTCAAACGAATCTTTGGATCTATGCTAAAAATAAGCTCCAACATCTGCTTATCTAAAAATGGGGTACGCACCTCAACACCATTAGCCATACTTACCCTGTCTACCTTAACTAAAAAGAACTCAGCGAGCTGCACCTTTAAGTCACAGTAGCTATACCAGTCGATAATATCCCTTTGACTTTTTACAAAACGCTCCCAATACTCTTGTAGTGCTTCAAAATTTTTATTATCACGCTCCTGTAGGCGTAGCAGCATATTTAACTGCCTGTCTGTATAGATTTCGCAGGAGCTTCTAAAGATAGTATCACCGCTGAGTGCCCGCTTATACCACTCCCACTCTTTGTTCATACTAAAGTTGCTACGTAGATGGTTTTTAAGCCAATTGGCATAGGGCAAGCTCTTTACACTCTCCATCATCAGATACTCTTTATAGGTTCGGTAGCCTAAAAATAACTCATCACTTCCGTCACCACTTAAGAGCACTTTTACCCCCTGCTCTTTTGCCTTTTTTATTAAAAAGTAGAGCGGTATCTGCGCCGGGTCTCCTATTGGGTCGTCGATAAACTCCAGCAATTCATCGAGCGTTGCAAAAAAATCCTCTTTGCTAAAGTTAAATGCATAGTGATTAGAGCCAATATGTTCAGAGAGCTCTTTTGCAAATGGACGTTCATCATACTTCTCAAACCCCTCATACCCTATAGAGAATGTATTAATTGGCTTGGTATGCTGCTTTGCAGCCATAGCAGCAACAAGCGAACTATCCAA
>JANTGQ010000067.1 GCA_024762845.1 Nitratifractor sp.
AAGCAAAAGCTGGACAGTATGAGAATGAGGCGACAGTAACAGGGAAAGATACAACAGGTAAGAGTGTAAGTGATAAAGATAAGTCACACTACTATGGGAAAGCACTTTCTTGTTTAGGAGACTTTGTATGGTTGGACAAAAACAGCAATGGTAAGCAAGATTCTAGCGAGAGTGGTATAAGTGGTGCTAAAGTTGAACTTTTATATAGCGATGGAACTCCTGCAAAAGACTTCTATGGTAATACAGTGGCTGCACAAACAACAGCAGCAGATGGAAAATATAAATTCTGTAAATTGGCAGATGGAAAGTATATAGTTAAAGTTACTCCTGCAAGTGGATATGTGATTTCACCTAAAGATCAAGGTGGTGATGACAATAAAGATAGTGACGTGGACCCTGCAACAGGAAAAACATCAACTATAACACTTCCAGAAGGTGCAAATGATATGAAGTGGGATGCTGGTCTCTTTAAACCAGAAGCTTGTCTAGGTAACTTTGTATGGGAAGATAAAAATGCTAATGGTATCCAAGACTCTGGTGAGAATGGAGTATCAGGAGCTAAAGTTGAACTACTTGATGCAAATGATAATCCGGCAAAAGATGGTTATGGTGACCCAATAGCACCACAAATAACCACCGGAAGTGGGGAGTACAAGTTCTGTAAACTAGATGCAGGTAAATATATAGTAAAAGTTACACCACCAAGTGGATATAGAGTAAGTCCTAAAGATCAAGGTGGTGATAACAGTAAAGATAGTGATATTGACCCAACAACAGGTAAAACATCACTTATAACACTACCGACATCAGGTAGCGATATGACTTGGGATGCCGGACTTTATAAGCCAGCATGCATAGGTAACTATGTATGGCTAGATTATGATGGTAACGGTATTCAAGACAATAACAGTAATGAAGTTGGAATAGGTGGCGTTGTTGTAACATTGATGGATTCAAATGGTAATAGTGTTACTGATGTAAATGGTAATACGGTTGCAGCTCAAACAACTGCTGCGGATGGTAAGTACCAGTTCTGTAATCTAAAACCTGGATCATATAAAGTTAAAATGTTAAAAGATGATCCACTTTACTATGTGACTTATAAAGATAAAGGAAATGATGAAGCTAAAGATAGTGACATTAAAGAGTCTGATTACACTACAGACCCTGTAACTATTAGCAGTGGTGAAGATTATAAAGACCTAGATGGCGGTTACTTTAAGTGTGGTTCTTTAATTGGAGTCTATTCAATTATTCCTATGGATGGAATGGGAGCTTATAGTGTTGAGAGTGATGCATTAGAGGGGCTAGATGTAAAAATTTATGATGCAAGTGGTGCTTTGGTTCAAAGTTTAAAAACTGATCGAAAAGGTCAATTTAAAGCAGATAACCTTCTACCAGGAAAGTATAAAATTGTATTTGAAAAACCTAGAGGACTTAAATTTACAAGTAGCAAAACAGTCAATGTAACTGTGAGAGCTGGTGATGCAGATGTGAGAGTAGAGAATAAATTAGCTCCAACTCTGTAAATTGAAACAAATACTATATCGACATTTTGTCGGTATAGTCTAGAGGTGTCTTGTACTTATTTTTGATTGGTTGTAAAGGTCACTCTTTAATTCAATTAGATGAAGACGAGAGCCTCTTAGAAATACATTAGATTTCTTGCAAAACTATATAAATGTGCACTAAGAGTTATCTTCAGAATATAGTCTTGCAAGAAGTCTATTAAACCCGGATTATGTATTAGAGATTACTCAACTCTGCACAAACCATTGCACTGTGGGCACTTACGGAGAAACCATCGATGCACCTATGGGTGCACCTCATGACCGTAGGGAATCCACACTTGCACAGTTTTCCGCAAATATTCAAAGCACAAGCGTTTGGCTGATTTCAAGCAATTCTAATGCATAATTCGGGTTAAAGGGTGGCATGCAGTTTTACAAGTGCCACTCTTAGAATCAGAATTCTACATAAATGATTTTTATGGTACTACTGTATAATCCGGGTTTAACTGCACTAGTAATCCAGTTTGAAATGACTAAGGATGTTAATAATCTCAGATAGTTATATTTTTGATATTCCTAATTGAGATAAAAGTATCTTAGAGCTCTCCTTAATTAAAAAGTGATAGAATATCATATAGAGTATCGTTAAAGGTAGGTGAAATGGTATTGATGATTGATAACTACGATAGCTTTACATATAATATTGTCCAGTATTGTAAAGAGTTGGGTGCAGATTTAAAGATAATTCGTAATGATGAGTTATCTATTAAAGAGGTAAAAGAGTTAAATCCACAGAAGATTATTCTCTCTCCTGGACCATCTACGCCCAATGAAGCTGGAATAACGCTAGATGTTATTAAGGAGTTTTCGGATACTACTCCTATTTTAGGGGTATGTCTTGGACACCAGAGTATTGCACAGGCTTTTGGTGCAAATGTGATTCGTGCAAAAAATATGATGCATGGAAAAACTTCGCAAGTTAACCAGACCAAAAGTACACCTATTTTTAATGATGTAGATAAAGATTTTACAGCAACAAGATACCACTCTTTGGTTGTAGAGAGGGATAGTGTCCCCTCTGCAATAGAAGTAACTGCCCTTAGTAGTGATGATGAAGAGATTATGGCACTGCAGGTAAAGGGGAAGCCAATTTATGGTGTACAGTTTCATCCTGAATCGATAAAAAGTGACTTTGGTCATAAGATATTTGATAACTTTCTATCGCTCTAGAAAGATTATAAAGTATATTTATGTCTACTATTGTAGCTCTTATTTGCTTTAGTATTTTAAATAAATAGGCAACTAACAAGTATGGGAAAGTGTGAAATTTCTAAAAGAGCTATTGACAGTGTGACCATACTCTTTTTGCTAGGCGTTTTAGTACTGCTATTTATGACCCCATTTAGTCAAACTGAAGCTAATATTCTTTTTAGTAGACACATTACTATAGAGAGTTTTTTGGTAAGAAATATTTTTCAATATTTCCATTCTGACTGGAGTATGCGAATACTCTTTTTTCTTTTCTCCGTAGGTAGTATTGTTTTATATAGATCTATTTTAGAGAGTTATTTTGAAAAAAATAGTAGCTATTACAACTTAGCGCTGTTAATTTTTATTTTGCTTCCAGGCGTAACCCTCTCTTTTATACTTGTTAACTATGCAACAATTCCTATATTTCTGACTCTACTGATTGTCTACTCTTATAAAAAAGAGTTCAATATTCTGTTGGTATTAGCCATGGTGTTACTTTTATTTACACATAGTGCACAGTTTGTTATATATTTAGCAATTGTACTCTATAGTTATCAGAAAAAAAGATGGTGGCTGACACTGCTTGCAATTGGGTTTATCCTCTTGGCATCTAGCGTTTCTGTGTATGAGATAGATGGTATACCAAGGGGGCACTTGGTACAGCTTGTAGGTATATATGCAGCGATATTTTCGCCTACACTTTTCTTGCTTGTTGTCTATGCTGTTTATAAGGTTGCTATACGGGGGGATAAAGAGATTCTTTGGTATATAGTTGTTACTGCGTTAACTATATCGGTTTTACTCTCTATTCGGCAGGCGATTAAAATTACCGATTTTGCACCCTTTGTTGTAATCTCTATACCACTGGTTGTTACTGTTTTTAGAGATAGTCTGGCAATACGGCTAAAAGAGTTTCGTAAAATCTACTATTTAGTGTGTAATGTTATTGTACTTGTGCTACTTTTAGAGACAAGTGTGATTTTTTTACACTACCCACTCTATAGGTATACCCCTTTTAAAGAGTTACTTTTAGATACATCGATTTATGAGATACCGCAAATAGTAGAAGAGCTAAAAGATAAGGGTAAAGTGTGTAAAGATGAAATCTCAAAAAAAGATTACACTCTCTATCTCTACTATGGAGTAGCTCGATGCCCTTGAGTGATGTTTCTAAAATACACAAAGAATTTTATAGTTTTAATTACTTGTGTAGATATAGTAATAATTAAACGTGGTGATGATAGAATTTCCGAATAATCTTGTAAGAAGGAGAGTTTAATGGCTCAAAAAGCGATTAGAGAGTATGACGGTAAAGCAATATTTGCCAGACATTGGAACGAATATTTTGATGGTTTCCACTACGGATTCAAGTCTGTATTAGTAACTAGCGGAGATGAATTAAGAGAGAAGGCAAAAGAGCATGGCTTTGAGTGGTTGAACCAAGAGCCATTAGTTGCAAAACCAGATATGCTTTTTGGTAAGCGTGGTAAGAATGATTTAGTTCTTTTTAGAGTAGAGAAGCCAGGTGATGTTACATTAGAAGATGCTGCAAAGTGGATAGATGAAAAGCAGTCTCACGATGTAACACTACTTTCTGGGCAAAAAGGGCACTTAACACACTTTGTAGTTGAGCCATTTACTCCACATACGCAAGAGCAAGAGTATTATATCTCTGCAACTACAGTTGGTGAAGATGATGTTCTCTATATGTCTGCCGAAGGTGGTATGGAGGTAGAAGAGGGATGGGATGAAAAAGTAAATGAAGTACATATTCCTATTAATATGTCAGATGCCGATATGGAAAAAGCAGTAAAAGCGCACATTCCTAAAGATATTCCAGATACTAACAAAGCAGCATTTGCATCGTTTGCTATTCAATTCTTTAAATTCTACAGAGACATGAATTTTGCTTATCTTGAGATTAACCCAATCGTTATGCTAGATAATGGTGAGATGGCTATTCTTGACCTTGTTGCACGTCTTGATGATACTGCAGGATTTATGATGAAAGATGCTTGGGGTGATATAGAGTTCCCTACAGCTTTTGGTATGGAAGATATGTCTGATGAAGAGAAAGCGATTGCTGATGCTGATAGCAAGTCGGGTGCATCATTGAAATTAACTATTCTAAACCCACAAGGTCGAATTTGGACAATGGTTGCTGGTGGTGGTGCATCAGTTGTATATGCTGATACGATTGCTGATTTTGCTGGTGTTGAAGATCTGGCGAACTACGGAGAGTACTCTGGAGGACCTACAACAGGTGAGACTAAATTCTATGCAGAGACTATCTTTGACTTGATGACAAGATACGATGACCCTAGAGGTAAAGTACTTATTATCGGTGGTGCTATTGCAAACTTTACAGATGTGGCTAAAACATTTACAGGGATTATTCAAGCATTTGAGATTTATGCAGAGAAACTAAAAGCACATAAAACTAAAATTTATGTAAGAAGAGGTGGACCAAACTATGAAAAAGGTCTAAAAGATATTAAAGAAGCTGCCGATAGACTAGGTCTTGATATCCATGTTTATGGACCAGAAACTCATGTTACAGACATCGTGCGTATGGCACTAGAAGCGTAGGGAGAAGATAAGAATGTCAAAATTATATACTAAAGATACACAAGCAATTTTTTGGAATAACAATAAAACAGCTATCCAGAGAATGTTAGATTACGACTACACAATTGGTAGAGATAAACCATCAGTAGCAGGGATTGTAGCACCAACAAGTGGTAATAAATTTGAGAAGTTTTTCTATGGACCAGATGAAATTATGGTTCCACTGTATAAATCAACAGCTGATGCGAAAAAAGAGCAACCACAAGCAGATGTACTACTAAACTTTGCATCGTTTAGAACAGCTTACGATGTGGTTATGGAAGCATTAGAGATTGGTGGATTTAAATCTATTATGGTTACAGCAGAGGGTATTCCTGAGAGACTTGCTAGAGTTATGAACCAAGCAGCTCGTGACGCAGGTGTTACTGTAATTGGACCAGCAACTGTTGGTGCTATTGCTCCAGGTGCATTCAAGATTGCAAATATTGGTGGAACAATTGAGAATATCGTAAACTCTAAACTACACCGTGCAGGTTCGTGTGGACTTGTAACCAGATCTGGTGGTCTATTTAATGAGCTAAGTAATATTATTGCTATCAATGCTGATGGTATTGCAGAGGGTGTTGCTATTGGTGGAGATAGATTTGTAGGTTCTGTATTTATCGATAATATGCTACGAATGGAAAGCAACCCAGATGTAAAATATATGATACTTCTAGGTGAAGTTGGTGGTAGAGAAGAGTACAAAGTAATCGAAGCTATCAAAGATGGTCGAATTACTAAACCAGTTATTGCTTGGTGTATCGGTACTATTGCAAAACACTTTAGCTCTGGAGTACAATTTGGTCATGCAGGTGCTAGTGCAAATGCAGATGCAGAGACAGCTGCAGCTAAAAACAAAGCAATGGCAGAAGCAGGAATTTATGTACCTGAATCATTTAATGACCTACCAGCAAAAATTGCAGAGGTTTATGGAAAATTAAAAGAAGAGGGTGTAATCGGTGTGATTGCAGAGCCTGAACTTAAAATTGTTCCAAAAGTTAGAAGAAGTAAACAGTTTATCTGTACAATTTCTGATGATAGAGGCGAAGAGGCAACATATGCTGGTTTCCCAATCTCAAGTGTAGCAACACCTGATACAGGAAAAGGCATTGGAGATGTTATCTCACTTCTATGGTTCAAAAAACAGTATCCAAAATGGGCTACAGAGTTCATTGAAACTGTTATCAAAACAGTAGCAGACCATGGACCAGCAGTAAGTGGAGCTCACAATGCAAAAGTAACAGCAAGAGCAGGTAAGAGTGTTGTTGAAGCTCTTGTAACTGGACTTCTTACTATTGGACCTAGATTTGGTGGAGCAATTGACGGTGCAGCAAAATACTTTAAATATGCAGACGATAATAGTTTAACACCAGCAGAGTTCCTAGGTTATATGAAAGGTGAGGGTGTACCAATTCCAGGTATCGGACATAGAATTAAGTCACTTAAAAACCCCGATTTGAGAGTTACAGGACTTATGAACTTTGCAGCTGATAACTTCCCTGCAACACCTCTACTTGATTATGCAAGAACAGTTGAAGCTCTTACTACAAGTAAAAAAGAGAACCTAATTTTGAATGTTGATGGTACTATTGGTATTCTTATGGTTG
>JANTGQ010000068.1 GCA_024762845.1 Nitratifractor sp.
TTATTACTTCGCAGGCTAAACCCACCACGAGAGTTTACATCCATATAGAAGTCAAAATCTTCATTCGCAAGTAAAAAGTTGTTACCAATAAGCGATGTATTGCCTGTAGAGAAAGTTAAAACCCCTCTTTTTCCTTGATACTCTACACTCATTATATCTCTGTTTTCAGTTAAAATTGTTGTTACATAATCTGCTACTAAATTATCTTTTGTATCATTTTTTAGAGCAATAAAATACTCTTTTTTAATACTATGTAGCGCATCATCAAGTGCTATTGGCGCATCTTCTAAAGAGTGCTCTTGCAGGATTCTTTTGGCAGCCTCTATCAGATAGAGTTTATACTCTCTATCTTCTCTGGCAAAGACTACTCTATTTACCTCTCTGGCACCACTTATCATCCCTAAAAGAACCCTTCCATAAGGGAAATATATACTCTCATCTACCCAGATATCAATTGCATTTATCGCATCGACAATTGCCTGGTATTCGTTTTTCTCATCAAATGTAAAATGCTCTTTGAGCCAATTGTAGATTATAAGTGTTGCACACTTGCTCGTATCAAGATGGTACCATCCAAACTTTTCAGCCGCATTTTTGCCGGTAGCGTGGTGGTCGAGCAAAACAATTTTTGCCCCAATTGCCACAGCCTCTTTCTCTAAAGCATTTGCCTCTTTAGTCGTTAGGTTTAAGTCTGTAATTAAAATAAGAGGTTTTATATTCTCTTTAGCTTTAATGTCTTCTAAAATTTGCTCTATTCGCGCGGTAACTTCTGGTCCATAGTTTGCGTTATAGCACTCTATATTGTCAAAAACTTTTGTAGTTAAATATTGGCAGCCGTAGCCATCTAAGTCTATATGGGAGAGGTGAAAAACATAATCGAAGTCATTACTCATAAAATATCTCGTGTAGTGTTAAATTTTTTAAATATGTATCTATTTTATACTGAAATTTTGCCAAAAAAGGGGAGATAGCACATGTACCTATCGCTCCATTCGGGCATGTCTCTGAATAAGAGATACAGTCAAAAACAGTGGGTCTTTTACCCTCTGCAGCTGCAATTATATCATAAAGAGAGACCTCTTTAGGCTCTACATTTAATCTGTACCCACCCTGTGCTCCACGAAGAGAGACTAGAATATTGCTTTTTGTTAAATTTTGTAAAATTTTTGCCAAAAAACTTTTTGGTATATTTAACTCTTTTGCAATCTGCTCCGAGCCTACTGGACGCTCAGATCTGTTTATAGTCTCTAGTGAGAGTAGAGCATATTCGCTTGCTCTTGTTAATAACATGGTAATCCTTTACTCTAATTAGGACAATTTTACTCTAATTTAACTAAAAAGTAGATGTTACCGCTTTTTTATCTCGCTCTTAGATAATTTTAGTTAAGATTACGGCTCAAATTACCAATCAGGAGGTCACTATGGCTTTAGATTCGGCAAAAAAAGCAGATATTATCGCTAAGTTTGCACGTAAAGATAATGATACTGGGTCAACAGAGGTACAAGTTGCTCTTTTAACAGAGAGAATTACTTACCTAACTGAACACCTTAAAACTAACAAAAAAGATCACAGCTCAAGACTTGGTCTACTAAAACTTGTTGGACAAAGAAGAAGACTTATGAGATATCTTCGTAAAAAAGATTTCGCTAAGTTTAACGAAGTAAAAGAGGCTTTGGGAATTAGAAACTAACTCTACCCTCTTCCTAGATGTGGCAGCTGCCACACTTTTGCATCTCACCTTAATCTGGGTTAATCCAACTCAATTCTCTCTATCTTTACAGCACTATGATTATAATCTGGTTCAAATGACTCTTTATCTAAAATATCACTTGTTACAAAATTGATATCTCTATTGCTAATTGGTATAAAAAGCGTCTTTGGGCGGATATTCTTTGTAATCTTAGCGTATGACTCTACACTCCCTCTGCGCGATGAGACTTTTACACGCTCTCCATCTTTAATACCAAGCTCTAAAGCATCATCTTCATTAATTTCGCAGAAATTCAGCGGCTTATGTTTAAGCAGTGTCTGTGGAAGATTTGTCTTTGTCCCGCTATGCCACTGGTCTCGTATTCTACCGGTAAGTAGAATAGATGGGTATTCAAGATCTGTCTTTTCACTTAAAAGTCTATTCTCTACAAAAAAGAGGTTTCCTTTTTTATCGGGTGTTAAAAACTCTTTAATCTCCTCTCCCCAAACATAAGGCTCTTTTGAGAGATGGTCGTAATTGGCTTTATGAATATCCATATATCCATTGAGTTTTGTCATCTCCTGATACTCTTGAAAAACCTCTTTTGCAGATTTAAAGTTAAAGCCATGCTTAAAGCCCAACTCTTGCGCAATAAGTTGAAAAATCTCCCAATCTGGCTTACAATCTATTGAAGTTCGTGTAAGACGCTCCTGTTTTGTAATGGATCTGTCAAGATTAGTCTGTGTCCCCTCTTTCTCTCCCCATGGAGCTGCTGGGAGTCTTACATGAGCATACTTTGCACTCTCACTATTCTCATAAGCATTTATCTCGACAATAAACGGGACTTTAGCCATCTGCTCCTCTACCCTGTTTCTATTAGGAAGGTGATAGAGGGGATCGGTATGGCAAATAATAAGGATATCCAAATTTGCATCTAACATCTGCGTGGCTGTTAACCCTGGTTTATTGTCTATTTTGTCAGTATGCCAAAACTCTGAAACCCTCTTTATGCTCTCGTCATCAAAGCCTAAATGGACTGCCAGCATTGTAGAGAGCCCACCAACCTCTCGACCTCCCATTGCATTTGGCTGCCCTGTTAAACTCAAAGGTCCATTGCCACTTTTAAAAATTTTCCCAGTCAATAGATGCGTATTTATAAGAGCAAGATTCTTATCGACCCCTTGTGATGACTGATTTAACCCCATAGTCCATGCCGTTATTATATTTTCACTCTCTTTATATAGGTTCCAGAAACTGTCAAACTCCTCTTGGCTTAAACCTGTGCGTTTTAACATTTTTGTAACCGGTAGGCGTTTAAATTTGTTTTTTAACTGTTCAAAGTTATTTGTATGATTTTGCACAAAATCACTGTTATAGAGTCCTTCATCTATAATTCTTTTAGATAGAAGGTTAAAAAAGTCTATATCACTATTGGGTTTTATAGGCAGGTAGATATCTGCAACTTTAGCAGTATCTGTTTTTCTTGGATCTATTACTACAACCTTTAAACCCTGTTTTTTTGCTTTTTTGATCTGATTATGAAAAACAACATGCGCCTCTGCCGTATTGGCACCGGCTAGTATTAAAAGGTTACTCTTAAATATATCATCCATACGCAGCGGTACAAAATCGGCACCTAAAGCTTTTTTATAGGCTACAACTGCGCTTGACATACATGTACGACTATTGGTATCAACATTATTGGTACCCAAAAAACCTTTCCCAAGTTTGTTTGCAATATAGTAATCCTCTGTTAAGAGCTGTCCTGAGAGGTAAATACCAATCTTATCTTTAGATGTAGCTCTAATTTTTTTAGCGATAAGAGCAAGTACGCTATCCCAGCTACTTATTGTAAACTCTTTCTTTATACTCTCTCTTACCATCGGTCTTAAGAGTCTTGTAGGTGTCTGCATGCTAATTAACTCTGAAACACCTTTAGAACATACGCTCCCTTCATTTACCGGATAACTGATATCACCAATGAGTTTGGACTCTTCATACTCTAACCCACAGCCTACACCGCAATATCCACAAACTGACTTTATCATTTGTGCCCTTTTCTATAGTAGACTTCTTACAAAACTATAAACGAACTTATATTCTTATGCAAGAAGTCTAATCAAATTTTTCTTCTGTAGGTGTTATTATATCTAAATTTAATGTAAATTTAAGAATTAATTGCCTAATTTTTAATCAGTAATTTGACTACAACTCCAAAATATTGTGATATCATTGCTCTTGTAAAAAAAAATTAATGTAATTTTAAGGAGATAAAATGTTAAAAAAAGCATTACAAATAGGCGTAGGGGTATCTTTGATGACCTCTGCACTCTTAGCTGCCGAGCTGGAGAAGACAAAGTTAAACATAGGTTTTATTGCACTTACTGACTGTGCACCTATCGTTATAGCAAAAGAGAAGGGTTTCTTTAAAAAAGAGGGTCTTGATGTTCACGTAATTAAAGAGGGTGGCGGATGGCCTGGTATTCAGCAAAAAGTAATTAATGGTCAATATGACTTCTCTCATGCTCTTGCTGGTATGCCAATTGCAGCAACTTTAGGAATAAATGGTAAAGCAAATTTAGCAGCTGTATTATCACTAGACTTTAATGGTAACGGTATTACATTTGGGAATAAAATCATCTCTAAAATGGAAAAATTCGGTATGGATAAGACAAAAAGACCTCTTGGCTCTGAATCTTTGAAAAAATATATCGATGAAAAACATAAAACAGAGGGCGATAAGTATCAACCACTCGCATTTGGTATGGTACACCCAGTCTCTACACACAACTATGAGCTAAGATACTGGATGGGTACTTCAGGTATCAAACCAGACCAAGATTGTACAATTAAACCATTCCCACCACCAACAATGCCACAAAACCTAATTGCTGGAAATATCGAAGGATATTGTGTTGGTGAGCCATGGAATGAGAGAATTGTTCTTAAGAAAAAAGGTTCAACACTTGTAACAAACTACGATATCTGGAACAATAACCCAGAAAAAGTACTCCAAACAAGAGCAGACTTTATAGAAAAAAATCCAGAGACTACAAAAGCTGTAATGAGAGCGGTAATCAAAGCGCAAATGTGGCTCGATGCAAGTTGGGAAAACAGAAAAGAGGCTGCTAAAATTTTAAGTAAGCCACAATATGTAAAAGCACCGGTAAAAGTTCTTGAGAAGTCTATGACAGGTACATTCCAATACCTAAAAGGTCAAGATTCAGAAGCTAACCCAATGTTTAACGTATTTGCAAACTACTACGCGGCATACCCATTTTATAGCCATGGTATGTGGTTTATTACACAAATGTACAGATGGGGACAAATTGATAAAGCAGTAGATATGAAAAAAGTTATCGAGTCTGTATATAAACCTAAACTATTTGAAGAGGTTGCAAAAGAAGTTGGTTATACGCTTCCACCAAGTGCATGGAAAATTGACGGTAAAGATAAATACAATAAATTTATGGATGGAAAAATCTATGACCCTAACAAAGCCGTTGAGTATATCTATAGCTTTAAATCTGGTCATCCAAAAGTGAGCGAAAAAGATCTTAAAGCTGCAAACAGCTGGGAAGGTAGTTTAAAAACTGCGCAACCTGACTATGTATGCCCATACGGTGAAGCAGGATGTGCTGATCCAAAATATGTAACGAAGAAGTAATATAGTTACAATACAAAGCTTTTGCTTTGTGTTTAACTCTGTGTATATTATCCATAGAGTTAAACACATAGCGTGTTGAAACCCGGAATATGCATTAGAATTGCTCGAAATCTGCCAAACACTTGTGCTGTAGGTATTTGTGGAAAACTTGAGGTGCACCCGTAGGTGCATCGATGGTTTCTCCGTAAGTGCCTACAGTGTAATGGTTTGTGTAGAGTTCAGTAATCCCTAATGTATATTCCGGGTTTAAGTAAATAAGGAGAAATTGTGAATAACGAACTTGTTAAAAAGATTGTGCTGCCACTGTTAGTATTGGTTGTAATATTAGGTGTCTGGATAGTGATAGCAGACTATATTGAGGACTTTCCTACACCTGCAGATGTTTATACTGCGGCTTTTGGTGGTGTAAATGCTGATGGTGAAACTATTAAAGGGGTATTAGCTGATCCGTTTTATGTAGCTAACGAAGATGATAAAGGTATATTTTGGCAAATCCTCAACTCTTTAGAGAGAGTATTTGCAGGTTTTTTAATTGCAGTTATTGTTGGTGTTCCACTAGGCCTTCTTATAGGTATGAGTAAAAATGCTAGTTATGCATTTGATCCCTTTATACAAATATTCAAGCCAGTCTCACCACTTGCGTGGTTACCACTGCTGCTCTATATATTCCAGGATATTAATATGACAGCAATCTCAACCATATTTGTAACATCAATCTGGCCGATTATTATCAATACTGCACTTGGTGTAAAGAGTGTTAGTGAAGATTACCTTAATGTTGCAAAAGTATTAAGATTTAGCCCGGTAGAAAAAGTATTTCAGATAATCCTACCGGTTGCTGTGCCTTATATATTTACAGGAATGAGACTCTCTTTGGGTATCGCTTGGCTTGTTATTGTTGCGGCAGAGATGTTAACAGGTGGTATCGGTATAGGGTTCTGGATTTGGGATGAGTATAACAATCTAAACTATCCAAACATTATAATAGGTATTATTGTAGTTGGAATTATTGGATACCTACTCGACTTGGTAATGGGTAAAATAGCAGATTTCTTCGACTATAGAAAAAAAGGGAGAGCATAATGAATAGAGAAAAATTTTTAGTACTAGAAAATGTAGAGAAGAGGTTTCCTATCCCTGGGAAAGAGGACTATGTTGCAGTGACCGATGTAGATCTTAAGATAAAAAAAGATGAAATTATCTCTATAATCGGGCACAGTGGTTGTGGTAAGAGTACCCTGTTAAATATGATTTCGGGACTAGATGCACAAACATCAGGACACCTCTTTCTAAAAGGAAAAGAGATTAAAGGTCCAGGACCAGATAGAGCGGTTGTTTTCCAAAACCACTCTTTACTACCTTGGCTAACAGTATATAACAATATCAATATGGCAGTAAAAAAAGTTATGCCCGACCTCTCTGCAAAAGAGCTAAAAGAGAGAGTAGAAAAGTTTATCAGCCTCGTTAACCTCGATCATGCGAAAGATAAGTTTCC
>JANTGQ010000069.1 GCA_024762845.1 Nitratifractor sp.
GGTAGAGAGTACTACATAGTAGTGCCGATGTTATTGTTCTTTTCATGTTTT
Organism: Nitratifractor sp.; assembly: GCA_024762845.1. Classification (GTDB taxonomy): domain Bacteria; phylum Campylobacterota; class Campylobacteria; order Campylobacterales; family Sulfurovaceae; genus JAADEQ01. The sequence continues at coordinate 52 of JANTGQ010000069.1, forward strand.
TTCCAAATTTTTTTATATTTTATCTTAAAATTTTATAATCCCAGATTTCGCATTAGAATTGCTTGAAATCTTCCAAGCGCTTGTGCTATAGGTATTTGCGGAAAACTTGAGGTGCTCCCGTAGGTGCATCGATAGTTTCTCCATAAGTGCTTACAGTGCAATGGTTTGTGTAGAGTTCTACAATCTCTAATGCATAATTGGGGATAATACTACACTAAAAAGGAAACAATTTAGTAACCAAATGGAGTAATCTTCCAAAGAGCCAAGCTTAGGTGGCTAACGTTGTCTCTTTTAGTGTAGAAGTCTATTTACTTATCGTACGCGTCGACCCCACATAAAACGTTGTCTATAGAATGGTTTGCTAAGGCTGGTAATTACAACACGGTGTTTACCGCTACTTGCGTGAATAAATTTACCATTTCCAATGTAGATACCTACGTGGTTTACATAGCCTCTTCTTCTATGTGAAGTATCGAAGAAAATTAAGTCTCCAGCTCGAAGATTTCTTCTTGTAATGTAACGTCCATAGTAGGCTTGTCTTCTAGATACTCGTGGGATTGTGCGCCCTTTGGCGTGTCTCATTACATATTGTGTAAATCCAGAGCAGTCAAATGCACCGGGTCTTGAAGCTCCCCACACATAGCGTGTTCCTAGAAAGCGTTTTGCATATGCGACTACATTACGTGAAGAGCTGGAGCTTCCTCTTTTTTGGTAGCGTGCGAGTACACCGCTGAGTCTTTTACTTCGTTTTTTATACTTTTTAGACTTTCTGGTTTTTACCAACTTTAGTGCTGCTTTTTTAGATATCTTTAGAACGCTTCCAACTCTTAGTGAACGTGTCTTTATTTTTGGATTTAAAAGTCGTAGTTCATAAATAGAGAGATTATATCTTCTCGATATTGTCCAGATGGTTTCGCCTCTTTTCACAGTATGTTTAATAGGGGTTTTGCGTTTTTTAAGATCTACTGCTTTCCCTAGTACTGTTAGCTCCATTCCTGGCTTTAATTTAGGGTGCGGAATAAGGTTGTTCATCTTTTTAAGAGTAGTAACCTTCATATTATATTTTTTAGCTATTGAGTATATGGTATCTCCACGTTTGACTTTATAGACAGTTTTTTTATTCGTTGCTACTGCCTTTTGGGCTTTTTGCTCAAAGTTGTTGCCAGGAATTTTAATAATATCTCCAGGGTGAATGAGAGTTTTACCCTTTGTCTTGTTTAGTTTTGTCAAATCTGAAAGCGAGACTTTGAATTTGCGTGCAATAGAGAAAAAAGTATCTCCGCTTACTACTCTGTATTGACCTTTTTTCAGTTTTTCCTTAACTTTAGTAGTTGCTGTTTTCTTTGTAGTATCTTTTTTGGATACTAACTCTTTTTTCTCTTTTGTGTTACTCTTTTTAACACTCTTGCCCTTAGATGCTTTCTTACTGAGCTTTTTTGTGTCTGTCTTTTTTAGTGTCTCTAGTTGCTCTTTAGTAAGAACAATCTCCTTATCTTTACCGTTTTCTCGGACTATTACGATAATTTTGTCTTTTTTAGTTATGATTTTTTTAATATTTGTTGGAGTTTGCGGCGCTGCATATGACGCTTGAATACTCAGCAGTGTTCCAGAAATCAATAGTGTATAAATTCTTTTTAACATCTATTCCTCTTAAATTTTTTTGTTTATGTAATTTCTATTATAACATTTATAGACTAACAAAAAATTAATGATTAACTACAGTTTTATTAATTAATTGTATTTTAGTGTCAGATTACTAAGAGCTATAGAGTCATTGCGGGAGGTGAAAAGAGAGAATTATTTGTATTTGGGGTATATTATGGTAGAATAATTCTTTTAATTTTTAGAGGATATAGATAACTTCTACTATTCTATGCAGATACCAGGAAAACCAATGAGACATTTTTTAACACTAGCCGATTTTAACGTAGATGAACTTCAAGAGATGATAGATCTTGCTATTAAGATCAAAGAGCAGACTAAGAAGAGGAATTTTGTGCCTTATTTAGAGAAGCAGACGTTGGGGATGATATTTGAGAAGAGCTCTACAAGAACACGTGTGAGCTTTGAAGTTGGTATCTATCAGCTTGGTGGTGTTGGGCTCTTTTTATCAAGTAACGACTTACAGATAGGTAGAGGTGAGCCGATAAAAGATACGGCAAGAGTTGTAAGCTCTATGGTAGATATGGTAATGATTCGCACCTACGAACAGGAGAAGCTTGAAGAGTTTGCCAAATACTCAAAAGTGCCAGTAATTAACGGATTGACAGACAGTTACCACCCTGTACAGCTTATGACAGACTACCTTACAATGGTAGAGTGTGGCAAAACCAATCCAGTAGTGGCGTATGTAGGCGATGGTAACAATATGGCACACTCTTGGATATACCTTGCAGCAATTATGGGCTTTGAGTTACGAATTGCTACACCCAAAGGGTATGAGTGCGATGCTACTGTTGCAGAGAGAGGCTTAGAGTTGGCGTCTAAAAGTGGTGCAAAAATAGCAATTTGCAATGACCCAAAAGAGGCTGTAGAAGGTGCAGATGTTGTTACAACAGATACATGGGTCTCTATGGGGCAAGAGGATGAGAAAGCACAACGGATAAAAGACTTTGAAGGTTTTATAGTTGATAAAGCACTTATGAACCTTGCAAAAGAGGATGCTATATTCCTGCACTGTCTACCGGCATATAGAGGCTACGAAGTGAGCGAAGAGGTCTTCGAAGAGCACTCGGATGTGATTTTTACAGAAGCAGAAAACAGACTCCATGCCCAAAAAGGGGTAATGGTTTGGCTAGATAGCAAGAGGGGAGAGTAGTGTGGGCAAAATAGATTTAGAGAAGTTCAGTAGATACTCGAAGCCAGGACCAAGGTACACAAGTTACCCAACTGCCTTAGAGTTTAACAGTGATTTTGAGTATGAGAGCTACTTAAACTATTTAGAGAAAGAGAGTGGGCAGTTATCGCTCTATGTGCATCTACCATTTTGTAGAAGTGCCTGTTATTTTTGTGGATGTAATGTTATCTTTACCTCTAAGGGGGATAAGCTTAGCAGATATGTAGAGTATCTTAAAAAAGAGCTTGCGATATTAAAAGAGTATCTTGATAGCAGTAGAGAGGTTATTCAGTTTCACTTTGGTGGCGGTACACCAACCTACTATGGGGCACATGAACTTGATGAGATAGTAACTACTATAAAGAGTTATTTTCCAAATTGGGGTGAAGAGGCAGAGATTAGTGTAGAGATTGATCCACGTTACTTTAACGAAGAGCAGATGAAGGTTTTCGCCAAACATGGCTTTAACCGTATAAGTTTTGGACAGCAAGATTTTGATGAACGGGTACAGCAAGAGGTACATAGAGTTCAACCATATGACCTAACAAAAAAGGCTGTTGATTTAGCCAGAGAGTATGGGATAAAAAGTATTAATATCGACCTAATTTATGGTTTGCCGTATCAGAGCCTTGAGAGCTTTAAAGAGACACTAAAACTAGTTCTTACACTTGATCCGGATAGATTGGCTGTATTTAACTACGCACATGTACCGTGGCTTAAAAAGACTATGCGTAAATTTGATGAAACAACCTTGCCATCACCTGCAACGAAGTTAGCAATTTTTCAGCATACTATGGAGTATTTAACGCAGAATGGCTACCAAATGATTGGTATGGATCACTTTGCAAAACCAGAAGATGAACTTTTTGCTGCAATTGAAAAAGGGGAGTTGCATAGAAACTTTCAGGGCTATACAACCAAGGGCGGTGCAAATCTGATAGGCATAGGGCTTACAAGTATTGGTGAGGGTGGCTACTACTATGCCCAAAACTTTAAAGATATGAAGCACTACGAAGAGGCAATAGATAGCGGTAAGCTGCCTTTTGAGCGAGGCGTAGAGCTCAGCTCGGATGACTATATACGCAAAGCAGTTATTATGGAGATAATGGCAAACTTCTCTATAGATATCAAAAGAGCCGAAGAGGAGTTTGGTATCGATTTCAGAGAATATTTTGCACCCTCTTTAGCAAGCCTAGAGGAGTTTGTATCGGCAGAGCTTGTAACTTTAAGCGAAGATAAGTTACAAGTAAGCCAAACAGGTGCACTGCTTATTAGAAATATTGCAATGGTTTTTGATGCCTATATGCAAAAATATAGCGGCAGCAAGAAGAGCTTTTCGAAAACAGTTTAGTTTTATAACTCCTTAGTTTTTTGAGGGGTTTTTTTGAGGCTTTTCTTTGGGGCGTTAACCCCGGGTTAAAGTAGTGTAAGCTTATAAAAGGTATTTAATGAGTGAGAAATTTCATTTTACATCTGTGAGTGATGAGTGTATCAAGTGTGGTAAGTGTATACCGGTTTGCACGATTCATCAGGTAAATGCAGATGAAGTAACAAGTCCAAGGGGATTTATAGACCTTCTGGGTGCTTACCAGAGAGATGAGTTAGATTTAGATAAGCAGGCAAAAGATATTTTTGAGAGCTGCTTTTTATGTACAGCGTGTACCGATGTCTGCCCAAATGATCTCCCGACAGATATGGTTATCGAAGAGGTTCGAGCAGATATTGCAGATAAGTTTGGGATAGCGTGGTTTAAAAGAGTGTTTTTTACACTCCTACGGCATCGCTGGCTGATGGATATTATGATGAAGCTAGGCTTTGTATTTAAGACATGTGGCTTTAAGCAAGAGCCTAAAAAGAGCGGTATGGTGCCACGCTTTAATCTGCCTATTTTAAAAGCCGACAGATTGCTGCCGAGTTTAAGTAAAACAAGCTTTTTAAATAAGTATCCACAAGAGATTAAGACAAAGGGTACACGAAGAGTTGCCATATTTATAGGGTGTCTTGCAAACTACAACTATACCTCAATTGGTGATAGTTTAGTAGATGTACTCAAAGAGCTTGATATTGATATTTTTATCCCTAAAAAGCAAAAATGTTGTGCGGCACCGGCATATTTTACAGGTGATTTTTACACTGTAGAGAAGCTTGCAAAAGAGAATATAGAGTACTTTGAGACATTTATAGACGATGTTGAAGCAATCATTATACCAGAGGCAACATGTAGTGCTATGATTAAACATGACTGGGAGATATTCTTTAAGAACCGTGGAATGACTGATTGGGAAGAGCGCGCCAAAAAACTGAATAAAAAGATTTTTATGGCAACAGAGTGGCTGCATAACGAGACAGAGCTCAAAGAGTTGCTTGAGAGTCGTGGAGTGAACTTTGAAGAGAGCGTAACCTACCACGATGCATGCCACGCCAAAAAGGTGCAGGGTATTGGCGAAGAGCCAAGAGCCCTGCTGCGTGCCAATTATGAGCTTAAAGAGATGAGTGACTCTAACCGTTGTTGTGGATTTGGCGGTGTAACTATGCAGACAGAGAAGTTTCATCTTGCGCAGGCAGCCGGTAAGCCAAAGGCTGCGATGATCAAAGAGAGTGGTGCGCAGATAGTGAGTGCTGAGTGTAGTGCCTGTAGAATGCAAATTAGTAACTCTTTGCATCAAAACGAAGTAGATGTTACTTTTAAAAACCCGGTTGAACTTATTGCACAATCGCTTAAAGAGGGTAAAAGCAATTAGTGATTGCTAAATAGTTTTGAGTTTTTAGGAACTGTTTATACAAAAATCAATAAGCTTTAAGTATATTTTTTGTAAAATCGCAAAACTTTTTCTACTGCATAGTAGAGATGAATTAAAATAAAGGTAAGTGTTATGGCTAGAAGATGTCAAGTAACGGGCAAGGGTCCACTAGTTGGAAATAATGTATCACATGCTCACAATAAAACAAAAAAACGCCAGCTTCCAAACTTAAGAAGTGTTAAGGTGACTTTGGAAGATGGAACAACAAAAAGAATTAAAGTTGCAGCATCAACTTTAAGAACAATGAGAAAAAAAGCAGCGCAAGCGCAAGCGTAATTTTCTCTCCTCCTTTGCCCTTTATGGGCAGATAATCTACAAAATTTTTTCTCCATTTTACAACTAACTTTTTAAAGCTTTGAGTATAATATCCTAAAAAGAATAATTTAGGAATAGTTATGTTTGAAATTCTATCTTTAAAAAATGGTATTGCCAATGTTGCAGGTTTCTACTGTGATGGGGTAAATTGTGGTCTTCGTCCCGATGAGAGTCAGGGAGATTTGGCATTTATTAGAAGTGATAAACTTTGTCAAATTACAGCAACCTACACAACGAATAGATTTGCAGCTGCTCCGATAAAGCACGCACTTAAACATGGTAAAAGTTTTGAGGGAAACTTTGTCTTAATGAATGCAAAAAATGCGAATGCTATGACAGGGCAGAAGGGTATAGAAGATATAGATGAGATTTTAAGCCATATACCACAAGAGCTCAATGTTGTAAATCCTATTATGAGCTCTACAGGTGTTATTGGATACAGATTGCCAAAAGAGAAGATTATCAATGGTATCAAGAAGCTCGATTTTTCTGCAAAAGAGTCTGATCGTGCTGCACACGCTATTATGACAACCGATCTGTTTAAAAAAGAGCTCTGCTTTAAAGTGATTCTCGCAGATGGGCAGAGTTTTCATATAGCTGCCATTGCAAAGGGTGCGGGTATGATTAATCCGGCAATGGCTACAATGCTCTGCTTTATTGCAACAGATGCTGATGTTCCAAAAGAGGATATGCAGGAACTTTTAGTAGATGCGGTAAGTGATTCGTTTAATAAAATCAGTGTAGATGGTGATACCTC
>JANTGQ010000070.1 GCA_024762845.1 Nitratifractor sp.
GACTACCTCTGTTGAAGCTGTTTCTATTTATTAGCCTATTAAAGGGTCTTCTTTTTCTTAAGCTGTAGTAGAAGGCAATACCATATTTTCTGCCTAGAAAATAGCTTATATTGTCGCCGACTATGCCGCCTGCATAGAGTACTGCAATAAGAATCCAAATATTTAAAACACCCATACCGGCAAGTATGCTACCGCTTAAAAAAAATATTTCTCCATAAACAAAAAAAGAGAAACCTATAATAGTTTCAAACATAGAACCGGCAAAAAGGATTATATATGCCAGCTCTTTGTGGTTAAGCAAAAAGCCGATAAACTGGTCTATTATTTGGTAGGTCATCGAACAAAGCTGTAGGGTTTTTGCTGTTTGAATTTTTCTGGAGTTAGAGCTTGTATATTCCAGTAAAACAGTGTTTTAAAATACCCATCTTTTTTGAATCTTCTTGTAGAAGTTGCTACCTCTTTGGTATTTAAAAAGAAAAAGTCGCCAAATACCAGCATAGTTTTTATAAATTTCAAATCTTCTGAAAAGTTTAAATTTTCATCAAATTTTACCTCTTTTGCAATATCTGTTTTTGCTATCTGGATAGAGAATGATGTTTTGCTTACTCTGTGGGCAATATTGTAAAAAGCAAACCACACTTTGTCATACCAGGAGTAACTGTCCGCAGGCTCTACAGCTGTTGTTCCAACTACCAGATTTTTATTGCTGTTTTTATTAAGGTATGTATTTAATTCGTTTAAGAAATCTCTCTCAAGCAGGGTATCCGCATCTAAAAATATAGTATAACCAGAATTTTGGCTACAGTGTCTTAAGCCGTAGTTTTTTGCCTGCGAAATCCCTTTGGCAGATTGGTATACAGAGAGATTTTCCATACGCTCTTCGTACGATTTTAGTATCTCAAAACTATTGTCGCTAGATCCATTTTCTACTGCAATTATTTCAAAACTCTTTTTGTCATAATTGAGTTTTTGCAGCTTTTCAAGAGTTGCTTTAATATATTTTTCTTCATTAAATACCGGTATAACGATAGAGAAATAGTTTTTGTGATAAGCCTGGTTTATAGTATGCTCTATTACCTCTAGTGCTTCATGCGTCTTATTTTTTGGTTTTAATGGCTCTGTCTTTTCTAATTTTTTCTTTAGCTCGTTAAAATTGATACTCTCTTCATCTTCAGATATAACAAAATAGTTTTTATATGTATGATAAGCTGCAAGGTACTCTTGCTCTGTTGAGTTTGGAGTTGGAAATAGTATCGCTTTTTTATCCAACTCTACAAGATCCATTATCGTGGTATATCCTGTGCGCGAGACAATTGTTTTGGCTCTGCAGAATAGTTCGTTTCTAAACTCTTTTGTGGCTGCCGGAAAAATGGTAATATTACTCTCTTCTATTGTTTCTACATTTGTATCACCAGCATTACCGAGTATAAAGACCTTCTTGCCATCTAATTTTTTTGCCTCTTCTAAAAGTTTTGCTACAAATTTATCTTTTTTATCCTCTAAATATCCGCTAATAATAAAGAGATAGTCGATATCTTCTCTCAAGTGCAGTTTTGTATATGACGAGATTGCCCCGACATATTTATGTGGAAAGAAGTGGGTTAACGGTGTGTGCGAAAGCTTGCCTGCAAGGCTTTTATTATACTCTTTATAGTCAGGTATAAAGACTTTATTGAAATTTTTAAAATAAAAATAGTTCGAAAAATCAGTAATAAACTTAAAATAGCGTAACCATTTAGGTGGCATAAAAGATATCTGGTGCGAAAGCAGGAATGATGGTACCTTTTTGGAATAGATTCCATACCTTCCATCGGAGAATATAAAACTATACTCATCTTCATACGGTGCAATTTTTTTATGCTCGTCTCTAATAACAAGGTTTGTTTTTATAAGGTCTGTAAAGAGGTAGTAGAAGTAGGCAAAGCCATCTCCTCTCTCTAGTTTTGGATAATCTTCGAACTCTAAAAAGTTTACATTTTCCTCTGATAGCTCTTCTTGTAAAAATTTGAGTGCATTTCCATACGATATAATCGTAATATCGTACTCGTTTACAAAGTGTTTAATAACTGCCAATGTCCTAGTTGCATGACCCAGCCCAAGCGAACTTACAGCAAAAAGCGCTTTTTTCATAATTTTCTCTCCTGATATGGATATAATATATTTCCTATAATACTAATATGATTATATGAAACGAAAATGAAAACACTCTTTCATATTCATTTCATATTTCTTTACTACTATACGCAATAAAAATAAGGTTTTGCAATGAAAATATTTTTACTAGTAGTAGTTTCTGTATTTGCTTTTGAACCTATAAGGAGAGCTTGTGTTGCAAATTGTGCTGAAATCTTTTAAAGATTTATTTGATAAAAAGATATTTTTTACATCTTTGATACCAATAGTTATTGCTGCACTTTTTTGGGGTGTGGTCTCTTATATGTTTCTGCAGCCTATTAGCCATTTTATTGCTTATTTGGTCTCTTTTATACCTTTTATTGGCAATAGCAGCTGGCTTCAAAATAGCATAGAGGCGATTGGCGGATTGCTTGTCTATTATGAGTTGGTTGTTATCAGCTCTGTTGTTATTGTTGGGATTATAGCAGATAAAATTGTCGATAGAGTGAATGACAAGTATTATCATAATGCAAAAAGAGGGTTTGGGAGCGTCGCTGGGAGTGTGATGATTGCATTGAAGCAAAACTTGATATTTATAGTGCTCTTTATACTCTTTTTACCTCTGCTTTTTGTGCCGGTTTTGAATATTTTTGTTCATCTGTTGCTATGGGCAATTCTTATTAAAAAGCCAAACTTTTATGACTCTATAGCAATGTATGCTACCAAAGAGGAGTTTAAAAAACTCCAACGCAGCGATAAAGTAAAGACAAATACTCTTACTCTACTCTCGGCGTCTCTCTTTTTAATACCGATAGTTGGAGTGTTTGTCTATGTGGTGCAGCTTTTAATGTTTGCACACTTTAATTTGGGTAGATTAAAAATGTTAAGGGGTAGGGGTGATTAACAAAAATATTATAGCCCTTGGCTTTGTGAGCTTTTTTACAGATATGGCGAGTTCTATGGTTACTTCTGTTTTGCCAATATATATTGTTTATGTACTGCACGAAGGGGTTGACAAGTTGGGGTATATTGTGGCAATTGCTACCTTTGTATCGTACGCTTTTCGGCTTCTCTTTGGGTATCTTAGCGACAGGCTGCAGATTGTAAAGCCATTTGTGGTGACTGGGTATTTAGTCTCGGCGGTTACCAAGCCCTTGCTTGCGTTTAGTGGAGCGTGGCAGAGTATTGCTCTTTTGCGGGGGAGTGAGCGTATGGGCAAGGCAATTCGCAGTGCAACAAAAGATAGCCTTATCTCTGCATATAGCCCTAAAAAGAGCGGGAAAAGTTTTGGTTTTCATAAAATGATGGATGCTGCAGGGGAGATGAGCGGTGCTATAATTGCTTTTGGGGCACTCTATTATCTAGGTAAATCACCGGAGGTCTTTAAAAGTATATTCCTGTGGACACTGCTGCCTGGATTATTGGCAGTTATTGTTGCACTCTTTTTTGTGCAGGATGCTCCCTATAAAGTAAAGTCAAAAACTCAACTCGATTTCAGTACAGATAAAAAGCTGATGCCAATATTGATACTCTTTTTTATCTTTACCTTTTTTGTTTTTAATGAGAGTTTTTTTATTATTAAAGCCAAAGAGAGCGGTATTGCTATAACCTATATTCCGCTGTTTATAATCCTTTTGTACTTTGTGCAGAGTGTGAGCAGTTACTATTTTGGGACTTTAATAGACAAATTTAGCGCCTACTCGGTGCTGCTTTTCTCTATGGTAGCAGGTATTGTTTCGATGATTTTGCTCTATTTTAACTTTGTTATTGCGAGCTTTATACTGCTTGGCTTGTTTAGCGTATCGAGTCTTAACGCTATAAGGGCATATATCTCCAACAGGGCGCAGAATAAGGGGAGTCTCTATGGGATATTTTATGCCGGAGTTGCACTTTTTGGCGCACTGGGTGCTACTGTGACAGGGCTTATATGGAAACACTATGGAGAAGATGGTGCTATACTCTTCTCCCTTGGTGGCTTATTGTGCGTTGTTATACTCTATCTTTTCGTACGAGAGCCAGAGAATAAAGGGCTTGCATAGTTTGCTTTGTTAATCCAAATTATGGGAGCATATTCTGAAATTTTATCTTTGTAACTTTACTGTTTTTTAAAGAGAGAATGGTTAACATATTCTCTCTTTTTGGGAGAATTTTTGAGAGTTTTTCATCTCTGATTAATCCCATTTTAAATGGATACTTCTCGAACTTTGGAATCATAAACATACTTGCAATGAGTGAAGGTGCTGAGCTGATGTCGGCTATATAATTGGCATGATGCTTTTTAAGGTAGTTTGGGTTTTTGTCGAGAAACTCTTTGACCTCTTTGCCTTTGGCTTTTGAGAAGGCGAAGATAAGTGTTTTGCTTTTTTGGGTTGGCAATTTTTCTCCGAACTGATCTTTGATATTGAGTGTAGCGATGTTTGTTCCGATGTTGAGTGTTTCTGCTAGTAGTACGCTAGAGAGTAGCAGTAGTATTAGGGTTAGGGTTTTCACATTGTTCCTTTCTGTTTTTGTAGCAGGATTATACCTTTTTTTGGGCTGTTTTTACTGAGGCTTAAAAGTTAAAAAGTGTGCTTTTTTAGAGCCTCCCTTTTTTATAGATAGAGCGAATCAGTATAATACCCATCACAACAGCTATTATGAATCCGGCTAGTCCCAAAATAGGAATATCAAGTAACATTGGCGGTGTTTTGGCGTGTATTAAGAGTGCTGAGCCGATTAAAATGGCAGCAATAATAATAGATATAGAGAGACGATTTGCCGATTTTTCAATGCTCTCTTCCATCTTTTCCAAGCCCATATGTTGAAACTCAATTTTGAGTTTTCCACTTTTCATTTTCTCTACAATCGATTTGATATCTTGAGGAAACTGCACTAAAAAATCACCAAACTCCTTAGGCATTTCGCCAGCTTTTGAGAGAAAAGCAGAGAGTGATACACTCTCTTTATAAAAACGCAAAATAAATGGCTTTATCTCCTCTGCGGCATTAAAATTGGGATCAAGTATCTTACCTACACCCTCTATGGTAATTATTGACTTGGTAAGCAGGTAATTGTTCTCTTTAAAATAGACCTTGTATCTACTCATGAGAGCAACGATATCATTAATGAGATTTTTAATCTTTATATCTTTTAGAGAGCCATAGAAATAGGTACGAATAACATCACCCATATCTTTGGCAAATGCATCGGTATCCAGGTTACTATTCTCTACTTTTGCCAAGTTTAAAACACAAAGAGCAGCCTTCTCTTCCTCTTCTTTAACGATGTAATAGATCATATCGATAAAATCTTTCCTGTCACGCTCAGATATGCTTCCCATCATTCCAAAATCGACAAAAGCGATACGCCCGTCAGTAAGGACAAAAATATTACCGGGATGTGGATCGGCATGAAAGAATCGGTGCTCAAAAATTTGCTCACAAATAAGTTCAAAGCCACTCTTTGCAACATTTTTTGGAGAGATACCCGCCTCTTCAAGTTTGTTTATATCGGTAATTTTAATACCCTCTACAAACTCCATCGTCAATATTGTGCCGCAAGAGTACTCTTCATAGAGCTTTGGTACAAAAATTCTATCATTGCCGGCAAAATTTCTGGAAAAACGTTTTAAGTTTAGGGCTTCTCTATTGTAATCGAGCTCTTTTTTTATTGTTCTTTCAAACTCTTCAACTATCTTGGTTGGTGAGTCAATTCCATAGCTATAAAGCTTTCCCTCAAGCAAAGAGGTGATGTGATACATAATCTCTATATCAGATTGAATCATCCTCTTTGTTTTGGGTCTTAAAATCTTTACAGCTACGCTTTCGCCACTTTTTAGCCTTCCTTTATATACCTGTCCTAGTGAAGCAGAAGCAATCAGGGTGAGCTCTCCGTCAAAAATCTCATCAACATCTTTTCCAAACTCCTCGACAAAGCGATACTTTAACTCTGCAAAAGGAATCGGTTGTACACTGTCTTGAAGCTTGGAAAATTCGTCGACAAGTTCTAAAGGAATGAGATCTGGACGAATAGAGAGGATTTGAGCCATCTTAATAAAAGTGGGCCCAAGCTCCTCTACCGTTTTACGAATACGCTCACTTCGGCTTAACTTCAGATCTTCTTTTGAACTTTGGGATATAGAAAATTTAATATACTTTTCTACTCCCACTGCACTAACGATATCGTGAAAACCGTTTTTAACTAAAATGGAAACAATATCTTTAGTGCGCTCAACCTGTCGAAGCGTATCGAACATTATGACTGCTTGTTTTGAATTTCATGTTTTAAGGCAGTAATTTCATGCCGTAAAGATGCAATATCCTCTTTTGTGGCAACCCCAAGGGATTTTAACTGTTTATGTATCTCTTCACGGATAGTTTTATCAGTTTCTGCTACCTTCTCTTGAGCCTCTTTTCTCATATTATCAAGCAGTTGAGCCCCTTGCTCTTTGCTGATATCACCTTGTTTTATAGCTTCATCAACAAGATTTTCTACTTTCTCTTTTGCCATAAGCATAGCACCCAATCCCATTTTAACCAAATCATCAACTGTAACTTTTTCCATTTATAACTCCTCTCTATAAGATAGAATATTGCAAGTCCAGGAGGGACAATCTCTCCCAAACTCTTCTTAGATTATATCTTTTTTTAAAGA
>JANTGQ010000071.1 GCA_024762845.1 Nitratifractor sp.
CCTTTACTCGAATATGAGGATAATTTAGATAAAATTACCATCGAAGATATACAAAGAGTTGCAAAAAAATATTTTGACAATAGTAAATCTACTACGATAATTCTTAGGAGAAATTAAATGAGTTCGTATATTACAGGTACAACGACAGCACTTATTACACCATTTAAAAATGGGAAAATTGATGAAGCTACATTTGCAAAGCTGATTCAAAGACAGATAGATAACGGTATAGATGCTGTTTGCCCCGTTGGGACAACAGGCGAAAGTGCAACACTCAGCTACGATGAAGATAGAAGATGTATAGAGATAGCGGTAGAGGTATGCAAGGGTACAAAAACTAAAGTACTTGCAGGTGCAGGCAGTAATGCAACACACGAAGCAGTAAATATGGCAAAACAGGCACAAGAGGCAGGGGCAGATGCAGTTTTTTCTGTAAGTCCTTACTACAACAAACCAAGCCAGGAGGGTCTCTATCAGCACTATAAAGCAATTGCTTCATCTATTGAGTTACCTTTTTTCCTCTATAATGTGCCTGGGCGAACAGGAGTCGATATAGAGGCTGACACTGTTAAACGACTCTTTGATGATGTAGCAAATATTATTGGTATCAAAGAGGCTACAGGCTCTCTGCACAGAAGTGTAGAGCTGATGGCTAAAATTCCTGAACTCTATCTCTTTAGTGGAGATGATGCAATAGATTACCCGATTTTGGCAAGTGGCGGTAGAGGTGTAACGTCTGTTACTTCTAACCTTTTACCAGATATCAAAAGCAAACTTGTTCAAAGTGCCTTAAACGGAGACTATGCAACTGCTAGAGCTATAAATGAAGATTTAATAGATATTAACAAGGTACTTTTTTGCGAAAGTAACCCGATTCCTATTAAAGCGGCTATGTATATAGCAGGTCTTACAGAGACACTCGAGTATCGACTGCCACTTGTACCACCAAGTACAGAGAATATGAAAAAAATAGAAAATGTTATGAAAAAATATAAGATTGTAGGAGCGTAAATGTCTAAAATGCAGGGGAAAACAGTAGTAATTACAGGTGCAACCAAAGGTATAGGTAAAGCTACGGCAGAAAAATTTGCACAAAACGGTGTAAATGTAGCGTTTACTTATAACTCAAACAAAGAAGCAGCAGATGCAATTGCTAAGGAGTTTGAAGAGAAATATAGTATAAAAGCGAAAGCATATCCATTAGATATTTTAGATACAGATCAATTTAAGCCACTCTTTGAAGCAATCGACCAAGATTTTGATAGAGTAGACTTTTATGTAAATAATGCCATGATTTACGGAAGAAGTGTGGTAGGCGGATATGGCAAGTTTATGAAACTTCGCCCCAAAAGAGGTTTGGCAAACATTTACACAGCAACTGTAGGTGCTTTTGTTGCCGGCAGCCAAGAGGCTGCCAAGAGAATGGAAAAAGTTGGCGGTGGTGCAATTGTCACTATTAGCTCAACTGGAAATAGAATCTATATAGAGAACTATGCAGGACACGGTACAAACAAAGCAGCAGTAGAAGCAATGATGCGCTACGCTGCAGTAGAGCTTGGCGAAATTGGAATACGTGTAAATGCAGTAAGTGGCGGACCAATCGAAACAGATGCCTTGCGCGCATTTACAAATTACGAAGAGGTAAAAGCAGAAACTGTAAAACGCTCTGCACTTAACAGAATGGGAACACCTGATGACTTGGCAGGTTCAGTCTATTTCTTATGTACAGAAGATGCAAGCTGGGTTACTGGACACACACTTATAGTAGATGGCGGGACAACTTTTAGATAATGTTTTTAAAAGAGGCTCTTAATATTCCAAATATATTGGCAATGATTCGGCTACTCTTGGCACCTTTGATGTTTATGCTCTTAGTAAACAGAGATTTGCCAATATTTAGCCATATGCACTA
Source organism: Nitratifractor sp. (assembly GCA_024762845.1). Taxonomy (GTDB): domain Bacteria; phylum Campylobacterota; class Campylobacteria; order Campylobacterales; family Sulfurovaceae; genus JAADEQ01. Next base: position 1,913 of record JANTGQ010000071.1, read on the forward strand.
CACATGGCTCGATTTTTTTGCAGCTTTTATATTTGTTGTTGCTAGTGTTACTGACTTTTTTGATGGCTATATTGCTAGAGAGTTTGACCAAATAACTACACTTGGGGCAATATTGGATCCTTTGGCGGATAAAATGCTGACTCTAGCAGCTTTTCTTGGTTTAATGCTTTTAGACCGTGCATCTGCATGGGCTATATTTCTTATTTTAACAAGAGAACTTTTTATAACAGGCTTACGTGTCAATGCAGTTGCAAAGGGCATTGACATTAGTGCGAGCTGGATGGGAAAAGTGAAAACTGTTGCACAGATGATTGCAATTGGCTTTCTTTTAATGGAGTGGCCATTTGGTGCAACCTTGCTTTGGATTGCAACCTTTTTAACACTATACTCAGGATATGAATATATTAAAGAGTTTGCAAAGAAAGTAGCTTAAACTTGCATTATCGTAGTTTTTTTCACTTTTTGCAACTATTTTGATATAATATTACTCTTTAAACCCGGATTATTCAATAGAGTCGTAAGAAGCTGGGTTACAACAGAAGGAACCTAAATGAAACTATTATATATTTTACTCATTATGCTTATTGGAACATCACTTAGTGCTAGTGAAGAGTTTAAGCAATATAAGTTTAAATCCGCTACTATCTACTACGATGTACAAACTTCGAGTTTTGATAACAATTTAAACTCGAACGTTCAAGGTGTAGCAAGACTAGTCTTTGATAACTGGGGTCTTAAAGAGTTAAAAGAGGAGGATGTCCGAGAGGTACAGGCTGGTGACTTTAATGAATCCAACGGTAGACACACAATGACACTTGTAGACAAAGGTACAATTTTTACAGTTGACTTCTCTGAGAAAAAGATATATAAAACTCGCGATCGAGACTTGGATATGGCAATATCTGAAAAACTTGATCTCTCAGATGAGAGTGTTAACTCTCTTATAAAACTAGGTGCCAATAAAGTTGGAAAAGAGAAAATTGCGGGGTATGAGTGTGATCTATGGGAGTATTCTGATCAGCAAGTGTGTCTCTACAAAGGGATTCCACTCAAGATTGTTATTCAAAGTGCTGGATTTGTAAGTGAAAAAAAAGCTGTTCAGGTTATGTTTGATAAACCAATAACTGCAAACAGTCTTGAGCTACCCAAGTTTCCTATTGTCACAGGTGAGGATTATAGTGGTAACAAGGCATCAATGGTCAGAACAACTGACTATATCGATTCTATAAAAGCATTAAAAAATCAAATGAAACAGAAAGGTTTAAATCTTGAGGATGCAAACCTCTCAGTGACACCACAACTGGAAAAAGATATTATTAATGCGCTGGGCAAACGTTATCTTAAGAAACAGAAAGAGCACCTGCCTGACCTCTTAGAAGCATTAAGAGTAGCCAAATCATGCATTGCAAAAGCAGCAACTAAAAAAGATGCTCAAAAGTGCCTTGCACCTATAAAGCATATAAACGACCTTTTGGGTGACCCAACGCCGGAATATGATTTTGATAACCTAGATGAAATCAAGAAAGCAAAAGCTATCAAGAGTATTGATAAAGAGATTAAAGATACAGAGGTAACTAGTAACTGCGTTAATAAGTTTGATAAAACTACGGATGTAATTATATGCACAGAAGGAAAACTAAACCCGCAAGAGAGCTCTACTGCACCTACAAGCTTCGAACAAAACTCCTCTTTTTAAGCCCTCTGGCTTCTATAGTCACCTTGGCTTAACCCGAATTACGCAATAGAAATCACAGAAGCCGCCTCAGTCATTGCGCTATGGGTATTTACATGACCGCAGGGAATCCAGACTTGCAAAAAACCATCGATTAACCTACGGGTTAAACTCAAGTTTTTTGCAAACACCAATAACATAGGCACTTGACGCATTTCTTGCGATTCTATTACATAATTCGGGTTTAAAGATACTCAATTGGGTCAGTTAAACCAAGGTTTTCAAACCCTTTTTTTCTTAATCTGCAACTATCACATACGCCACACGCTTTATCGCTGTTTTTATAACAGCTCCATGTATGCTCCAGCTTTACACCTAGCTCTAGTGATTTTTTAACAATCTCCTCTTTGCTTAAGTGAATAAGAGGAGTCTCGATTTTTAACTCTGAATCATCCCTCAGTCCCAGATTTATAGAGCTGTTTATAGATGTAATAAAGTTCTCTCGGCAATCTGGATAACCACTACTATCCTCTTCTACAACACCTATGAAAATAGCATCTGCATCGTGCTTTTGAGCTACAGCCGCCGCGATAGATAAAAAGACTCCATTTCTAAAAGGTACATAAGTTATTGGTATACCAGGTTTTACCCCATCAGTTGGTACTGAGAACTCCTCTCCGATCAATGCAGTTGCACCAATCTTTTTGAAAAATGGCAACTCTAATGTGTAAGACTCCACGACACCTAAATCTTTCACTATTTTCTCGTAAGACTTTAACTCTCTTTCCTCTGTTAACTGAGAGTAATTAAAGTGCAATCCAATTATCTCATACCCTTCATTTTGTGCAATAGTTGCAGCTAATGCACTATCCATTCCACCCGATATTATACATACTGCTTTTTTACTCATCACTCAATCCTGTTTTTACGCGTATTTTACTTTAATTTAGATAAAATTCCCAGATGATTATATTAGAAACACAAACAGAGGTAAAAGCAGACCTCAAGCTGCTTGAAGAGATTCTAACAGCATTGAAAGTTACAAAAGATATAGAGTTACTCTTGGTAGAGAATAGCGTAATAGAAGATTTAAATAGAGAGTATAGAGGTAAAGATGCACCGACAGATGTTCTCAGTTTTCCACTTCAGGATATAAAGGGAGCTCCACTTGGTTCAATAGTTATCTCAACAGATAAGGCAAAGGAACTCTCGCAAAAACTCGGTCATAGAGTTAACGATGAAATTGCACTGCTTTTTACACATGGGCTACTACATCTTTTAGGGTATGACCACGAGTGTGACAGTGGAGAGATGCGTAGACTCGAAAAAGAGTTAATTGAAAAATTTAATCTCCCAGATAGTCTTATAGTCAGAAGTGAAGGTATATAGAGATGGATTATTTAATATTTATTATATCACTTGCAGCACTGATTTATGGAGCTGATTTAATTATCAACCAGAGTGGTAAAATAGCCTTAAAGTTTGGTATTTCAGAGTATATTATCGGAGCGACACTTATTGCTCTTGGAACATCGCTTCCAGAGATGGCTGCATCGATTGGTGCCAGTTTGCAGGATAAGGGTGTATTGGCAGTATCAAATATAATTGGAAGTAATATTCTCAATATCACCCTGGTTTTAAGCATTACACTAATTTTAGCGAAAAATGTTAATCCGCACAGAGATTTTTTTGCAAAAGATAGCTCGTGGGCACTCTTTCCTGTTTTAATATTTATTGCTGTTTTAATGGGTGGGGTTGTCAAGCAAGATTCTAATGAATATATTACAGAAATTAACAGAGTCTATGCATTTGCTTTACTATCTTTAATGGTGGGATATATTCTCTTTTTGTTGCGTCACGACAAAGACACCTTAGAGATTAGTAACGAGATTGATATCGAAGAGAGTGCTAATTTTAACTGGTTAAGAGTAACCCTTTTGCTAATCGTTGGTTTTATTTTTGTAGTTAAAGGAGCTGATTATACAATTTTAAGTGCATCTAACATCGCTAAATCTTTTGGAGTAAGCGAATGGTTTGTAGGTGTGATACTTGTCGCTCTGGGGACTTCTACCCCCGAACTTATAGTCTCGATAGTTGCTGCAATAAAAGGAAAAGCGGATATGGCTATAGGTAATATTATAGGTTCAAATATGGCTAATATATCTATTGCATTAGGCTTGGCTGCCTTTGTTAAACCGATTAGACTTGATATCGCACCTTACTTTTTCGATATTTCAATAATGGTTATTGCCACGCTGATGCTAGTATTTATAACTGCAAATAAGATGTATAACAAACCAGCAGGTATATCACTATTAGCTCTACTGCTTATATTTTTTGAACATACTATTAAAGAGATAGTTTAATAATCTGGGTTTAGCCCCGATTACTCTCCCAAACAACTCTTACAGATACCATAGATATTCAATTCAAACTCTTCAAGCTTGAAACTGTTACTATTAGCCAATCTATTGCAATTTTCGGCAAGAGGGTCACTAAGCATGATATCCTCTACATGACCACATTTTTTACAAATAAGGTGAGAGTGTGGGCTCTTTGCAATCTCATATTTTGACTTCTCATTTGTTAATGCTAACTCTTTGAGTAGATGCATCTCTACAAGTGATGTAACATTTTTATATACAGTAGCTAAAGACATAGTCGGATGGCTTACTTTTGCGTCATTAAAGATTTCGTCTATATTCGCATGACCTTTTTTATCTATAGAGCTTAATATAGTAACTCTTTGTGGGGTTGCTTTTAGACCATGTTCTTTTAAGCTATTTACTATTTTTTCTTGCATATCTGTCCAATTCGTAAGTTTCCTAGAAGTCTGCCGGATTCATACTACATTTACAATACAATTGCACTTCATGAATTCGACACGCTTCTAATAATCGTGATTACAGCAATCTAGGCAGCCAGTACCAAAGAGCTTATAGCTCTTCAGCATGTTTTGCCAAGTAGTCAGCAACACCTTCAGTATCTGCTTTCATACCCTCTTCACCTTTATTCCAACCAGCAGGGCAAACTTCGCCATGTTCGTTAGTAAAGATCATTGCGTCAACCATTCTAATCATCTCATCTATATTTCTACCTAATGGAAGGTCATTAATTACCGCGTGTCTTACAGTACCATCTTTATCTAAAAGGAAAG
>JANTGQ010000072.1 GCA_024762845.1 Nitratifractor sp.
AGCTATTCTAAGGCTGGAGATATCGATATCTCCTTTAGAAGAGACTACAAATCGCAACATAGATTTTTTCCTATTTTTTTGATTGATTATACAGTAATATTATTTAATAGAAATTAAATTTTTGAACTTAAAAGAGAAAATTTGTGTAGAGTTCTGTAGTCTCTAATACATAATCCGGGTTAAAGTAGCAATATCAGAGGGATAAAGAGTCTATCTACTCTTTACTACCGCCACTTACAGTATTAACCACTGCACCACCTGCAGCACCGGCAATATCAAATGTCGTAGTTACAACCTTTGAGGCAACTGCAATTGGAGCTGTAACAATCTGTGTGCACCCTGATAGAGAGAGTGCTAACAGAAGAGGAGTAAGATTTTTCAAATTAAGCTTTATAGTTTTTAATAGCTGCTTCTAAAATCTCTGTTGCCTCTTTTTTTCCTTTAAATCCTGTTACTTTAACCCATTTATTTGGTTCGAGCATCTTATATGTCTCAAAGAAGTTTTTCATTTTATTTAACGTATGCTCAGGCAGGTCAGTAATCTCTTGTATATCTTTAAAAGTTGGGTCAATCTTCTCAAATGGAACTGCGATAAGTTTTTCATCAATACCGCTCTCATCTTCCATGAGGAGAACACCTATCAAACGGCACTTAATAAAGCTACCTGGAACCAAAGGATATTCACCTAATACTAAAATATCAGCCGGGTCACCATCGTCAGAGAGTGTATCTGCTACAAAACCGTAATTTGCCGGGTAAAACATTGCTGAGAACATTACTCTATCAACTTCAATTGCACCGCTCTCTTTATCTAGCTCATACTTAATGTTTGAACCAAATGGAACCTCTATAATTGCTTTTACTTCATCAGGGCATTTGCCGTGACCAATTTTACTAATATCCATAACTTATAATCCTTCAATAAATTTAAATGCGAAATTTTAACATAATTTTTCTTGTGCTTCTAACGTCTTAGAAAATATGCAAACTCTTTTAAGCGAACTCTTGCCTCTTTATACCCTGGGTAATATTTTGACACATGCATCCAAAACTCTTTAGAGTGGTTCTTATGTACGATATGTGAAAGTTCATGCACTATTATATACTCCCTCAAATCCTTTGGCAAAAGCAGAAGATAACTATTTAAAGAGATTGCATTCTTATGTGAGCAACTACCCCATTGTGACTTTGTTTTACGAAAGCTCACTCTACTAGCTTTCAGATTCATCGTATTCTCCAAAGATGCAACTTCGATTAAAAGATATTTTGGGGCATAGTGTTTATAAAGCTGCGAACGAATAGCCTCTTTTCGCTCTTTTGATAACTCTTTATGTAGAGTAAAAATAATTTCATTATCTACAATTGTAAAGCTCTCTTTTTTCTCGCTATCAATAACAACCCTAAGTGGAAGTAGCTCCCCCAAAAAAAGCATTTTATCCTTCTCTTCGAGTTCTTGACTACTTGCCAACTTTCTATACTGCTTTGATATAAATGCTTTATGTTTATAGAGTAGATTCTCAATCTCTCTTTGGCTGGCAGAGTAGGGGGCTTTGACCTCAATAGCACTTTGTGAAACAGTAAGATATATATTTTTTAGCCTAGCCTTTTGTACAATTACAACAGGCAGTGTAGTGGTATCAAAAGTGAACTCTATTGTTTCTCTCCAATACCGTACGATATTCCACTCTCTTCTAAGTAGCTCTTATATTTTTCAAACTCTTTAACCGCCTTACTTTTAATAGTTGAAGCGATAGAGATTGTAGTTTTCCAACCATCACTGTAGATTGCCGGAAGAGAGGAGACTTCAACACCCTCTGGTGCGCTCTGCATAAGCTCTATAAAGTTATTCTCTTTACATAATGCAGTAAGGGTATATCTATACTCTTGCTTCTCTTTTCCTTGAAAATAGTTATCTAAAGCATACTCCACCATAGGATGGCTCATCTGGGGAAATCCTGGCATAAAAAAGAAGCGCTTCATAATTGCAAAACCCGGCATTTTATTTATAGGATTTGGAAGCAGTGTTACATCTTTAGGTAACATTGCCATCTTAATAGGGTGTGGATATGCCCTCTCTCCAAGGCGTTCTATAATCAACTGCTCAAATTTAGAATTCAGGTAAAGTTTACCATCGCTTAAAGCTCTTGCTGCAGCTAACCGTGTATGGTCATCGGGTGTTGAGCCAATTCCGCCAAAACTAAAAAGAACTGAGTTTGGAAGTGTAGCGATATAAGCTATAGTAGAAGCAATAAGTTCTGGGTCGTCATGTATTGTAAAAGAGCCGGCGAATTTAAAACCACGCCCATTGAGTAGCTCTTTTAAAAAGTCAAAATGTTTATCTTCTCTTCGTCCATTAAGTATCTCTGTACCAATAATAAGGGCGTAAAAGTTTTCTCTATCCAAGCTTTACTCTTCTATGTAGTTTTTCAGTTTTCTACCAACTTTTGGATGTTTAAGTTTTTTGATGGCACTACTCTCAATCTGTCGCACACGCTCTCTTGTTACACTTAACTCTTTTCCAATCTCCTCTAACGTTCTGTCACTTTTATCCGTTAAAAGACCAAAACGCATTCGAACTACAGCCTGTTCACGTTCGTTAAGTTGCTCGAGAACTTCATCTATCTGCTGATTTAAGTCGTCGTTCATAACACTTTCAGTTGGGCTGACAGAGTTTTTATCTTCAATAAAGTCTCCAAAACGTCCATCATCCTCATCTCCAACCGGAGCTTCAAGACTTACTGGCTCTTTTGTGATTTTAATAACATTTTTTACTTTATCTACAGTTAATCCAACCTCTTTTGCAATCACCTCTAAATCTGGCTCTTTCCCGCTCTCTTGCAGATGTTTACGGATAATTTTATTAATTCTGTTAATTGTCTCTATCATATGTATTGGAATACGAATAGTTCTAGCCTGGTCGGCAATGGCACGGCTAATTGCCTGGCGAATCCACCAAGTAGCATAAGTAGAGAACTTATACCCTTTTTGGTACTCAAACTTGTCAACCGCTTTCATTAAGCCGATATTTCCCTCTTGAATCAAATCCAAAAATGGTAAACCACGGTTTGTATAACGTTTTGCTATCGATACAACCAATCTCAGGTTCGACTTCGCCATTCGAGTCTTTGCCGTTTCGCTCTTTATCTTTCCTATTCTAATCTGCTGCAGAATCTCTTCTAGTTTTTCAGGGTCAAGATTAAAGCTGTTTTTACTCGCCTCTTTTGTCTCGAAAAGTTTTTTTATCTGCACATAGGTACTTACCATAGTCGCTTCAGGTACTGCATTTGCAATATCCTCTTTGCTCATATTGATAATATTATCCAAAAGCATCTGGTGTTCTGCTCGAAGCTGGTCATTAAAGAGTTGTAACTTATACTCTAACTTCTTTAACTCTCTATCAAAAGAGTCATCACTCGTTAAAGCTGTCTCTATTGCTTTTACAAGCTCATTAATAAGCTTACTGGTTGGACCAAGTGCTAATAGAGCATTTTTAAGCAGATGTTTTTTAAATGCAACTTTTAACTGCATGTGAAAAATAGTATCTTCTCTATCTTCCCCATCTTCTAGCGCTTTTTCAAACTTCTCTTTCTCTTTTATCCACTCTTTTTTTGCTTTCTCTAACGCTTTAAAACGCTCTACAACCTGTGTTACACGCTTATCTACTTTTTTACTCTCAACTGGTGCAGACTCTTCGCCCTCTTCTTTATCAGCGCCTTCACTCTCCGTAGTATCATCGGCACTCTCATCACCATCCTCAAAGCTCTTAAAGAGCTCTTTAACACGACGCTCTCTATTTAAAAGTGGCTCTTTATAGTTAAGAATATAATCAACTAAATAAGGGACAGAACATATTGCATCGATAATAATATCTTCTCCCTCTTCAATGCGCTGGCTAAGCTCTACCTCTTCTTCTTTGGTTAAAAGAGGAATCTTCCCCATCTCACGAAGATACATTCTAACCGGAGAGTCACTTCTACTCCACTCCAAAAGCTCTTTATCTTTTGTGATATCAAAATCATCTTCAAGCTCTTGTTCGCTGGCAGCGACTCTTTGGGCCTCTAGTCGTTGTTCCTTCTTATCGCTTACTACCTTGGCATACTCTGAAGCTGAAACAACATTAATATTATGCTTTTTGGCTACTGTTTTAACCTTTTTAGCCTGCGCGGCGGTTGGCGCTTTTTGAAAATCTTTTACAATACTCTCGTATGTGATGAATGAATTCTTTTTTAATTTTGATAAATTTTTTTCTATACTTGTTACTGGGTCTACTGTTTTCTTTGAAGACATTAAAAGGAGCTCCTATGTTTTTAACCCGGATTGTGCAATAGAACCCGGGTTTAAGCAAAATCTACGCAATCTGATGTGGTAGAAAATAGAAGAGTATTATACCGAAATTTTTTTCAAAATAGCTCATTAGATAAATTAAATCGTAAAAAAATAGAAGATTTTATTGACAAATCGTATCACAAAGTGCTATAACTGTGGTGTTAGTAGGCTAAGCAAGCTGAAGCTTGTCAAAATTTAGCTATAATACTGCAAAAATTTTTTTGAAGGATATTTTGTGCAAGGAAAAGTTTGGAAATTTGGCAAAAATATCGATACAGATATTATCATTGCCGCAAGATACTTGAACACAAGTGATCCAAAAGAGCTCGCGAAACATATTATGGAAGATGCCGACCCGCAATTTACGCAAAAAATGCAGCCAGGTGATATTATAGTTAGTGACGAAAACTTTGGCTGTGGAAGCAGTAGAGAACATGCACCAATTGCACTTAAAGCTGCAGGAGTTGCCGCTGTAATTGCACCTACATTTGCAAGAATCTTTTACCGTAATGCATTTAATATGGGACTTCCTATCTTTGAGCTTAAAGAGATAGACGAAATCAGTGAAGGCGATACCCTCGAAATAGATATGGACAGTGGCGAAATTAAAAACCTCACAACTGGAAAAAACTATAAATTCACTCCAATTCCAGAGTTTATGCAAGAGTTGGTTCAAAGTGGCGGACTTATAGAGTACGCAAAAAAAGAGATAGCTACCAAAGGAGCTTAAAGTATGGGAAAAACGTATAAGATTGGTATCATCAAAGGTGATGGTATCGGACCGGAAATTATTGATGAAGCTATTAATGTTTTAGATGCAACTGCAAGCCGTTATAGCTTTGAACTACACTACGAAGAGTTCCTGCTAGGAGGAGCGGCTATAGATGAAACTGGCAGCCCAATTCCACAAGAGACTCTAACAGGTGTTAACCGTTGCGACGCAGTGCTTTTTGGTGCAATCGGTGGACCAAAATGGGATGAACTTGAGCGACATTTACGCCCAGAAACTGGTCTATTAAAATTAAGAAAAGAGATGGGAACCTTTGCCAACCTCAGACCTGCAATTGTATATGACGAATTGGTAAATGCTTCAACACTTAAGCCAAGTGTTGTAGAGGGTGTAGATATTATGGTGGTGCGCGAATTAACTGGTGGAATCTACTTTGGAGAGCCGCGCGAATATTCGCCACAAAAAGCCTATAACACAATGGTATACACAAGAGAAGAGATTTCAAGAATTGCAAAAATCGCTTTTGATATTGCGATGAAACGTAATAAAAGAGTCTGCTCAGTAGATAAAGCAAACGTGCTCGAGGTTAGCCAACTTTGGAGAGAAGTTGTTGAAGAGGTAGCAAAAGATTACCCAGAAGTTGAACTTACTCATATGTATGTAGATAATGCAGCAATGCAACTTATACGAGAACCAAAACAGTTTGATGTCATCGTAACCGGAAACATCTTCGGAGATATTCTCTCAGATGCAGCAAGTATGTTAAGTGGTTCTATTGGGCTGCTGCCAAGTGCGAGTGTTGGTAATAAAGTAGGACTTTATGAGCCAATCCACGGGAGTGCACCAGATATTGCAGGGCAAGGCATTGCAAACCCGATTGCTACAATTGCAAGTGCAGCAATGATGCTTCGCTATGCGTTAAACGAAACAGAAGCTGCTGATGCAATCGAAGAAGCTATTAAAAAAGTTTTGGCAGATGGCTACAGAACAGGAGATTTAAGTGCATTTGACGCAAAAGAGGTTGTCTCTTGCAGTGAGATGGGAAGCATTATAGCAAACTACGTTGTAAAGAGTTAATTAGTTGATGGAACAAATTGCAAGAGTTTTAATTGATTGTACAGACCAAAAAGGATTAGTATATAAAGTCTCCAAGATTTTTTATGAACTTAACTTAAATATAATCAGCAATCAAGAGTTTGTAGATAAAAAGAACCACCACTTCTTTATGCGAAGTGTCGTCTCTGGAGATTTTGACCCCCAAAGCTTAGAAAAAGTGTTAGAAGCAGAGATAGAAGAAGCTGCAGTAAAAGTTATAACTCCAAGCCAAAGCAAAAAAAATATAGTTTTAATGGTAACAAAAGAGTCACACGCACTTGGTGACCTTTTAATCCGTCACGTAGATGGCGAACTAGAGGCAAATATTGTAGCAGTTATTGGTAATAGAGAGAACCTTAAAGAGTTGGTAGAGAGATTTGGAATACCTTTTATCTTTATAAGTGCCGAGGGGAAAAGTAGAGAAGAGCACGAAGCACTCGTTATAGATGAGTTGGCAAAACAGAGCTTTGACTACATAGTTTTGGCTAAATATATGCGAATTCTTACCCCTTCTTTTGTAGAGCACTATCCGGGGAAAATTATTAATATTCACCACTCATTTTTACCTGCATTTATTGGTGCAAACC
>JANTGQ010000073.1 GCA_024762845.1 Nitratifractor sp.
TGTTTGTGGACGCGTATTATAGACAAATTTATTTACTTTGTCAAGGGTTTTTTAGCAATAATGCAAAAAAAATGCATATTTTTTTCTTTTTTACTCGAGAATGGCTTAAAGTAACGGATTGATTAGGCGTGGGGTGGCGGTGGAATGGGAGGTTTTGGGTTGTTGAGAGTTTGTATGGAGCTTATTTCAGTATTTGAGAAACATATATCATTAGCTCATCTTTTTCTAGAAAGTTCTTAGTTATTGCTTTAAACGTCAATACTCTTTACTAAATATTATATCTGCAGACTGTTTTTGTTGCCCAACTTCTACTTCGGTATGTATCGATTTGCTAATATCCACTCTTGTCTTGATTGATGGGATTTCATTCTCTTGGTTATAATATATAATTACATGTTTACCTAAATTCTTTCCTATACTAAAACCTTGCTCTTTTATATTTATATGGTCTATTTTAATACCTATCGAGCCTAAGAAAGATTTGGCAATACTTCCAGCTACCGTATTTACCATTGCAGCTTGATCGTGTGTACCTGCAGCTGATGAGTCATCGAAAAGGAGATATGCTAATATCTGATCTTTATTGAGTGCGGGGTCTGAGCTAAAGTAAAGCATTGGTCTATTTGGGGTACCAACTATGTTTATCCGTACTTTATATTCTCGTCCATAGTACCTTAGTACTATATTCAAATTAGGAGTCATACTTTTCCCTTTAAATATCACTTCGCCCTTTTCAACAATAAGTTTTTTATCATTAAGATAGTAATAGCTCCCTTTTCCTATCGTAGCAATTCCATTGAAGTTCGAAAGTCTATTGTACTCTTTACTGATTTGCAAATCTGGTAAAATTTGGATTTTACTTCCCCCGTGAGAATAAATAATCCCATTTTTGCTCTTAATTTTGATATCTAATTTAATATTTTTAGCAAATTTTGTGCTCTCTCTACTCTTTTTCCTCTGTAGTATAATAATATCTTCATTCTCTGCTACATTTTTTTGAGATACAGCTTTTTTTACTTTTCCATCTAGAACGGTTACTTCTCCAGAAGCATATATCTTCTCTTTATTTATAGTTGCGGTGGTATCTATTCCTAAATCTAGACTCACATCGCTATTTTCCAAATTAAATTTATTTGAACGAAATTGCAATTTTCCACTATTTGCTAATAAATTATAAGTACCATTTACCTGAAGTGAGTCGTTAATCCAAAGTGGTTTAATAGCTACTCTTTTAACATCCCCAATATTTAATTGTGAACTTTTATTACTAAAAACACTATAGCCTTGGGCTTTCAGTTTATAGTTATCGATAGTCAATATATTATTACTAAGAAGCCCAGACACTTTAAGATTTTCTATCTTTGTTTTACTATTTTTATTTTTATGTTCAATTTTGGGACTACTTAAAGTAAAAGAGAAGTCTGATTGTTTTTTTAGTATAGCTTTTAAAGATAATTGTCCATCAATATTTTTATTCGGATTAAACCTATATAGTTTAGATAACACATCTTGACTCTTTAGAATGGAGTTTGTTTTCGCTTCCAATGCAATAGAGTCTAAATTTCCTTTCGCATTTAATATTAAAGAACCTAATTTGATGCTGCTTTCGTTCACTTTATCGGCATCAATATCATATTTTAGTTTTGCATTTATCAACCTATCTTCAAGATTTAAAGCTACTTCACTTTTTTTAACAGCAAGGCTATTATTAAACTGTTTAATGTTTTGAGCCCTTAGTAGTGGATGTTTTTTAAATAAAATAGATTGAGAAGGTATTGATAGTTTTCCATTAGTTTTAAAAACGTCACCATCATATACCCAACTATTATCAAGTGTAGCCAAGTTACTGACTGCTTTTAAATTCCCTTTTAATGGTAGAGTTTTCGATAAATTAATATTGCTATCAACCTTAAGAGTCGAAACTACAAGATCTTTATAATTTTTAGGTAATTTTTCATACTCCGATAACAGTAGTGGTGCTCTACTTTCTATCGACACGACACCTTTTTCGTAATTTCTAAGCGACATCTCTCCTTTTAACTTAGAACTTATGAACTCTAAATTAAAATTATCCTCGTCACCACTATATTTGGCATCTATATTCTTAAATAACTTACTATATTTTTTTGCTAAGAAAGTTACATTATCGCTTTTTATACTTCCGCTGAAAGTAGTAGCATCATCTTTGTATATAAGTCTATTATAAATATTTGCCTCTTCCAAATAAGGAGTTAATACTTTTGCACTGATTATCCAATCTAGTATATCCTCTTGATAGTTGTACTTAATTCTATTTTGAGAATCACTAATTGATACTTTATCCAAGAGTGTTAATATATTCTCTCCTTTAATCGTACCGTTTACATCCAAATCTTCAAAGCCAAATCTACCTTCTACTTTAACTTTTTTAAAGTTCTTTGCTTTAAGAGGAACAGAATACCTATCCAAGAGTAGTTGGTTGGGAGAGCAAGAGCCCTTCGCAAAATAGTTATTATCTCTTAAATTTCCATCCAAAAAGGCTTTACCCCAATTAGAGTCTGCGTTCACACTTAAATTACCATCTTTTATAACCTTGCTAGATAAATCTACCTTTATATCGTTTGCAAATACAGAACCATGTTTAATACTAAAAGGGGCAAAGGTAAGTTTATCTACCGTAGCTTTTACTCTTCTAATTGTAATCTTTTTGGGTAATATAGAAGAGTTTGTTGTACTATTACTATCCTGACTACTACTATTATTGTCTCTATATTTACGAACCATACCAAGCAACTTATCCGCATTTCTTGTACTTACTACAATAGTATCAAACGTACTTTCTACGCCAATAGAGCCTTGTATTGCAAACGAACCAAGAGAACTATTTAAATCTGTCTTAAACTTTTCAAGTGTAACTATCTTATTTTTTTCTAGGTCAAAAAGAAAGTTCTCAACTGCTACATCTATACCTTTAATCTCTTCTGTTCTATACTTACATGCTTTTACTTTTAGTGCTCCATCAACAACTTTTATTTTCTCTATAGGAAAAATCTTTACATTTGCAGAGCTGTTGTTTTCACTATTTCCTAATTTTACAAAAGTACCCACTATTTCTTCTATCTTTTGAGGATCACTAACAAGCAAATCTGCTTTGTTGAGAGTTAATATTTTATTCTTGTAGTTTAGGTCAGTTTTTAAAGACAATAGGTTACCACTATATTCAAATGCTGCATACCCTTTTACAAAGAGAAGTTTAGAGACATCAAAGGAGATTTTATTTAAAGAGAGTTCAAGTTCTTTGGATTTTATATTTTCAAATATGAATGGTATAACCTTTAGAGTTGCCTTATCAATAAAAACTTGTTGTGGGATAAATGGATTCGATTTCATGTGATACTCCTCTTGGGTACCTTCGCTCTTTATTCCTTTTATCAGAGACACTACTCTCTTTAAGGCAAACTCTTCTATAGCTAGTTTATAAATATGCAGAACTCTATGTTCAAATTTACCTTGGAAATTGATATCGCCTAAATTTGTTTTTGCTTCGTAGTTGACATCACCCACATTAAATCTGTTATTGAGGTAGCTCACATAATCAACACTCAGACTGTTTTTTTTAACACTGATCTCTTTAATTTGAAACGGTTTAATAGTTAAGAGTATATTTTTAAGCTCAAAGTCTAGAGCAATTGTGTTAGACTCATTAGAATCACTACTTGGCTTAAAATCATTTAAAACACTCTCTAACACATCTTCATGAACCCCAATCAAATTTATTTTACTCACCGATACAACACCGTTAAATAACCGTAAAGGATTAATTTTTAACTCCACATTAGAAGAGAGAGTTCTATTTTTATATTTTAAATCTTCCACTACAAAACCATCTAGTAATGCACCTTGGGCATGTGTATAACTAAAACCGTATTCAGTTATATTTTTAGCGATATAACGATCAAAAAAGTAGTTTGAATTAACAAATGTTGTCAGTATAGTAATAACTACTACAATCAAGAGAGAGAGTATTAGAGCAATTTTTTTCAAAAGGATTGTCCTAGCATGATAGATATAGCATAGTCCTGACGCTTGTGTGTATTAAAACCTATATCAATTTTTACAGGACCAATAGGTGTTTTATATCTAAGACCAAAACCCAATGTATTGATTTTAGAGCCATTAAAATTATACTCTTTTTTACTGTTTAATGTTGTATCGAAAAAGATAGCTCCATAGAGTTTTTTATAGAGCTTGTAATTTGCCTCTAGTTGCAGATTGAGAAATGTTTTTCCACCAAGCTCACTAAAAGTATTGTTGCTTGTGATGTAACCTATCCTATCTTTACTATATGCCCTATTGCTAAAAAGCCCTCCACCATAAAAGAGTTTAGATGCTGGTAGATGCCCAGTTAACTCATGTATTACTCCTACTTTTGCTACTGCTGATAGTGTTAAGTCATCATAGCTTTTTATAGCTCTTAGCTCAAGTAGGTACTTTAAATAGGTTACAGCGTCCGCTCTATTCGCAACGCCAAACTCTCCATAAAAATTTGCATAAAAACCATTTTTAGGGTCAATTTTTGAGTCCCTATTATCGTAGTTAAACTCAAAATATGGGAATAAAATATTAAACCTTCCACCAATTTTAGATTCATACTCTTCATAAAGATCAATATCAAGCAACTCAAGGCCAATACCTTTTTTTAAGGAAAAATCACTGTAGTGTGTCTCTATATAGCTTTTAAGAAACAACTTTTTCTCTTTGTAAGCACTCTTTTCTTCCTTTAATGCTCCAAAAACAACATAGAGATCTGAGTATATACTATCCATTGTAAAAAATGCCGGTACAAAGAGAGTAGCATCAAGTGTTTGGCGGTTCCTAGATAACTCTGTTATAAACTTTATTTTTTTGGCACCACCCAAGAAGTTTCTCTTCTCCCAAGATCCTTTAGCTCGGATCCCTAAATCTGTAACATACCCTAGAGAAAACATATATTGTCTCAGTTTCTCTTTTGCATCTAAAGAAATCTTTGTCTCGACACTCTCTCTTTTTTCTAAAATATTATCTTTAATTTGAATATTTGCAAATACTCCTAAAGCGTTCAGGCTATTGTAACTCTGCTCTATTTTGCGAATATCAAATCTCTCACCTTCATGGTATTTAACTCGCGAGAGAATAACATCATCGGAAACATCATCAGGCTTATGTACAATAGTAGCTTTGGCAAAAAGGCACACTTTTCCTTTTTTAATTTTATACTCTAGTTTTGCACTATGTTGCGCTAAATCTACATACGCCTTGGTAGAGAGTTCAGCTTTACAATAACCATCTTGAAGAAGCTTTGTAGCAGTTGCATCTTTTATCTTCTCAAATCGTTCAGTTGCAAAAATATCTCCCTCTTTCCAACTTATTAAATTGCCCAACTCAATATCTGATTCAAAAAGAACCTTGCTTACGCGTATTGGTTCTCCTTCGCTGATATTTATGAGAATTCTATCAGCGGTACGAGAAATAGTATATTTTGCATCAAAATAGCCTTTACTCTCTAGATATCCTTTAAGAGTAGTATCTAAATTCTCTACAAACTCTTGGGGCAAAGCTTTCTCTCTGCTCCAAAAGTTAAACAGAGAGTTCTCTTTTACTCCTAGGCTTTTTGCGATATCCTCTTTATCTAAATGTTTTACACCTCTTATCTCTAGCTCATATGTTTTAGAGCTGTTCTGATCTTTTGTAACTTCAGTAGCAAAAAGTGAAAAGGTAAGTAGTAATATCAATACTATTTTTTTCAACATGTCCAGTTATCCAATTGTAATAATTTTATCTGCTGCCCACTTGGCAAGCGCTTTGTCATGTGTAATTAAAAGTATAGACAAATTATCCAAAAGTGAGACTAAAAGTTTCATTGTGTCAAGTTGCACTATATTATCCAGAGCGCTTGTAGGTTCATCACAGAGCAGAATATCTGCTTGCATCAAGAGCGCTCTTAAGATACTGCATCTTTGCAATTGCCCACCAGAGAGCTCATGTGGAAGCGCTCTCAGATTCTCTTCTGTTAGGTTAAGTTTCTCTAAATATCGAGAATAATCACTACTCTTCGCAACCTCCATTATCTGATTAAGTATGCTATATGAGGGATGAAAAGAGCTGTAGGGATCCTGAAAAATCCAAGCAATTTTTTTACTAAATACACTCCCACTTTGGGCTTGTAAATTACCAGTTATAATCTCAAATAATGTAGACTTCCCTACTCCACTCTCTCCAACAATGGCAATAAGTTCACCTCTGTTTAAGGTAAGCGAAAAATCTTTAAAAAGTTTTTTCTCACCATAGCCAAAGGTTATATTTCTTAACTCTAAAACTGTTCCCGCCATTCTCTCTTATCTTATCTGTCCAGTTCCATAAATTTTATACTTATAGGTTGTTAACTCGTTAATACCCATTGGACCTCTTGCATGTAGTTTATTTGTAGATATACCAACCTCTGCACCAAAGCCAAAAGCTCCACCGTCAGTAAAGCGTGTAGAAGCATTTACATAGACAGTAGCGGCATCAACTCTATTTAAAAACTCTTCAGCAGCGCTATAGTTTTCTGTTATTATTGCCTCCGAGTGCCCAGAACCATATTTACTAATATGAGATATTGCCTCGTCCAAAGAGTCAACCACTTTAATACTTAATATATTAGCCAAATACTCTGTATCAAAATCCTCCTCTGTTGCCTCTTGCGCTTCTATATACTCTAAAGCTACACTATCAAC
>JANTGQ010000074.1 GCA_024762845.1 Nitratifractor sp.
GGTAGTTTAATAAGCTTTGGTAGTGCCGCTGGGGTTGGAGTAATGGGTAAACTACACGGCATCTATACATTCGGCTCTCACATGAAGTACGCTTGGACAGTGCTACTAGGATACATAGTATCAATAGCTATATGGTATGTTCAGTTTATAATTCTTGGGTTTGGCGCATAAGCTAAATCCAAAAAGCGTTTTCCTCTTTTAGAGGGGTTCTTTCTCCTCTAAATTTCTTCTCTTTTCGGTAATTTTGTTTTCCGTTAGGTATATCTCTTTGTCAATCTTTGCTTACTGAAGGTAAAGAAGTTTGTAATTTTAGAGATAAACTATAAACCTGAATTTTGCATTAGAATCGCTAGAAAAGCATTAAGTGCTTGTGCTATGGTGTTTGCAAAAAATTTTGCAGGTTTGGATTCTCTACGGTCATGTAAATGCCCATAGTGCAATGACTAATGTGGCTTCAGTGATTTCTAATGCAAAATCTGGGTTAAAGCCATACAAAATCTGACGTATTTCTATTGATGCGATTGAAAAATCCACAGGGAGGGGTAGTGTGGTATTAGAGTAGAAATTACTTGTTTTGAGCTATTTGCTATTATGAGAGAGAAGTGTAGAACAGATTCGCTTTTAGCGAATCTGTGACCCTATTTAGTTTTATTTTTTTGTATAAACCATACAATAAAGTAGAGTGTGGCTCCTATTGCGTACGAGAGGTATTCGGAGCTTAAACCAATTTTGGCTGCCATAATATTAGGTACCAACATGAAAGGGACAACTAAAAGTAAAAGTAGCCTCTCTAAGCCGCTGGTTTTGGTTAAAAACCAGCCCTGAGTTGCTGATGAAAAGGCAAACATTCCAGCAGCGGCTGTGATGAATATTAAGCCAATCTCTCCTGGGTTAGTTATCCATTGCCATTTGCTTGGGTCACTAGGGTCAGCGGCATCTACCCCTTCGATAAGTAAGAGCTTATTGTTAAAGAAAAAAGCAAACGGTAGTATAGCTGTTCTAATATCGTAAGCGAAGCCTTGCAGACCTGTTTTTATAGGGTTACTCTTTGCTATTCCGGCTGCGGCATATGCCGCCATTCCAACAGGCGGGGTGTCGTCTGCGAGGATTCCGAAGTAGAAAACAAAGAGGTGCGCGGCAATTGCAGGAATTAGGTAATTCAGTGAGCCTGCTAAGTCCATAATAACTGGTGCGGTCAAAGCTGCCATAACAATATAGTTTGCTGTTGTAGGAAGCCCCATACCTAAAATGAGTGAGACAATAGCTGTAAAGAAGAGAACAGCTACAATATATCCGCCAGAGAGCTGCTCTATTACCTCTGAGAGTATTAAACCAATACCGGTAAGAGTTACAGAACCAACAACGATACCAGCAACACCGGTAGCAACTGCAATTGGTACCATATTTTTTGCACCATTTACCATACCGTGCCCGATATCGTAAAATCCTTGTAGTAGAATATCTTTACTTAGATTTTGTTTCTCAAGAATTGCTCTAATTGGGTGCTGTAAAACCATAATAAGCATCATAAACATAATAGCGTTAAAAGCTGCCATCTGTGGTGATTGTCGCAAGATTATAAGTGTATACATTAAAAAGAATACCGGTACTATATAGTGAATACCACTCTTAAAGACTGTAAATGCTCTTTGTAATCTTGAAGGGTCTTCACCTTTGATTCCCAGTTTTTTTGCCTCTAGGTGCACAATATAAAAAAGTGCAAAGTAGCTAACAAATGCTGGAATTGCAGCTGCCATAACAACATCGGTATATGCCAAGCCTAAAAACTCTGCAATAATAAATGCGGCTGCACCCATAATAGGTGGCATAAGCTGCCCGTTTGTAGAGGCTGCAACCTCTACAGATGCAGCTTTGTGCCCTGGAAATCCTAGTTTTTTCATTAATGGAATTGTAAATGTTCCTGTTGTCACAGTGTTTGCAATTGAACTACCAGATATAATACCCATCATACCAGATGCTGCTACAGATGCTTTTGCTGGACCACCATCGTATCTGCCTAAAAGTGAATATGCCAAGTCGATAAAGTATTTACCTGCACCTGCACGCTCGAGTAATGCACCAAAGAGTACAAAAAGAAAGACATAACTGGCACTTACACCTAGTGGTACACCAAAGATACCCTCTGTAGTTAAGTACATCTGCCCAACTATCTTGTTTAAGCTGGCTCCCTTATGGGCTATAAGGTCTGGCATATATTGACCCAAGTAATCATATGCTAAAAATAGAATAGCGATAATAGGTAGCGCTAAGCCGAGTGATCTTCGTGCGGCTTTAAGCAAAAGAATCATGCCGGCAACTCCCATAAATACATCTAAGTTTGTCCATGCGCCACTTCTGGCATTTAATGCATCGTATGCAAAGACTATATAGAGTGCAGTAATAACAGCTAATGGTGCAATAATAAAATTAAACCAAGGTATAGATTTCATGGTTTTTGGAGTTCGTACCATTGGGTACATTGCAAAAGCTAGTGCCAGTGCAAAAGCTAGGTGAATTGATCGCACAAATACACTATTTACCGGAACGACAACAACGTAAATCTGAAACGCTGACCATGCAAAGGCAATAACAGCAATTAGCCAATACTCCCAGGTCCCAGGCTCTAGCGTTCTTTGACCCTCTAGCTTCTCTACTAAGACTTCATCGCTGCGTAGCTGCTCTTCGGTTTTGCTAGTTTCCTTACTCATTTTATCTCCTCCTGTTAAATATGGTTTGCCCGAATTTTGCAATAGAATATAAGCGTAGTATACATTTGTAACAATTTTATTACAAAATCCGGGTTTACTAAAAGAGAAGGGGAACCCTTTGCTTTTAGTAATGTGTAATTATTTGGACTATTTTAAGATTCCAGCCTCTTTAAATGCTTTAATTGCTCCTGGGTGTTGTGGAACAGCTAAGCCATCAAGAAGTGACTCTTTTGTAATTGTCTTATATGCTGGGTGAAGTTTTTTAAATGCTTCAAAGTTGTCTAAAATTGTTTTAGTTAATGCATACACAACTTTTTCGTCAATACTCTCTTTTGTACAAAGTACTGCTTTTACACCAATACTTGGAGTATCATGCTCTACACCTTTATAGAAATCTTTAGAGATAATACCTTTTGCATAGTAAGAGTATTTTGCAACTAAATCATCAATAGGTTTACCATCTATTGGTACCAAATCAATATCTACAGAGTTTGCAGCATCTTTAATATTTGCAGTTGGGTGACCAAAGACACCAAAGTATCCATCAATTTTGCTATCTTTTAGCATTGTTGGACCCTCAGATGACTTTAGTTCGTTTGCTAGTGCAAGATCAGACAGTTTGATACCAAATGCATCTAAAACAATCTCTGTAGTCATTCTTGTACCAGAACCTGGAACATCGATATTTACTTTTTTCCCTTTGATATCTGCAAGTTTTTTGATACCAGATTTTTTAGTAACAACAAATGCCAATAGCTCTGGGTAGATTGCTATAACAGATCGTAAACTAGTTACTGCTTTGTCTTTAAATTTTCCCTCTCCATGGTATGCTTGATAAGCTGTATCACTCTGCGCAATACCAAAATCGAGCTCACCGGCATTAATAGTATTTACATTATAAACTGAACCACCTGTTGACTCAACAGAACATCTGATACCTGTCGTTTTCTTCTCTTTATTCATCATACGACAAATTGCGCCACCTGTTGGGTAGTAAGTTCCTGTAACTCCACCTGTACCAATTGTGATAAATTGTGCACCAAATGCAGTTGTTCCTAAAATTGCAGAAGCTACTAGTGAGCTTTTTATTGCTTTGCTAAGATTGATCATCTCATCTCCTCGTAATATTATGGTTTTGAGCCCAAAAGAATGGGAACTCTATATGATACATTAATATAAGTTAATCCAATATTAAATTATGTAATTAATATCTATATTTAATTTTAGATAAAAAAAGTATATTAATAAAGTCAGATATTATCACTCTATCTTAATAGTCAAAATGTATAATTGGGTATGGAAAGTATAATAGATAAAATAGAGTCTTTTGCACCATTAGCTTTTTCAAAGGCTCTCGAATTTTTGCATATTGAGTTTCAGACCTTTTTTCTATTTGTTATCTATGTCCTCTTGCTGCTCTCTTTAAAAAAAATATTTTCTATTATCAAGAGGTATAGTCAGTTCACTCTCTTTTTTAACCGAGAAAATATCTATAGTCGTTTTCTATACTATCGTGTAGAGAAGATTGCACGGCCACTATACTATTTGGTTTTTTTATCTATTCTCAAAAATATCTTAGGGCTCTTTTATACTGTAGACTCTCATCACACCTTAGACGTAGTGCTGTTTTTTCTAGAACTCGCATTGATACTTTGGGCTTTTTATGAGATTTTCAAGTTTTTTCTCTATGCAACTTTGAATAAAAAAATTAAAGAGCAGGTAGATGCTAGACGAGAGCTTTTTATATTTTTACTCAATATTGTCAAGATATCAATTGTACTTGTTGTAGTTACGGCAATTTTGTTTAAAATGGGTGTTGATATTGCAAGCCTTGTAGCCTCTTTGGGTGTTGGTGGGATTATTATCGGTTTTAGTGCCAAAGATGTGCTGGTCAATTTTTTTGACTCTATACGTCTTATAAGCGAAGATGCCTTTCGGCAAGGTGACTGGATTGAGACAAAAGAGTTCGAAGGTTTTGTTACAGAGCTAGGCTTAACATCTACAAAAATTAGGACCTTTGCAAATGCCCAAATAACAATACCAAACTCTAAACTTGCTAATGACTATATAATAAATTGGTCGAAAAGGCTTATAGGTAGGCGAATAAAGTTTAAGATACCTATACAATATAGCGTGAATGGAGCTGAGATAGATAGAGTAACCGAAGAGATTTATCAAATGCTTCGCAGCCACCCAGACATTGTTAACCCAGATAATGTAAAACATTTGATAGAGAGTAAAATGACCTATGAAAATGGACTCTTTAATATAGAAGATAAGTTTGGGGTGCGTAGTACACTTTTAGTCTATGTAGATAGTGTCGATAGCTACTCTCTTAAAATACTGGTTTATGCTTTTTCTGTCTCAATTAATTGGAAAGAGTGGCTACGGGTAAAACAAGATGTATTAAAAAAGGTGATAACTATTGTAGAAAAATCAGAGCTAAATCTTGCATATCCAACACAAAGTATATATCTGAAAGAGGCTCAAGTTAAGAGAGAAACTCTTAGTTAAAGAGTGTACTCTTCTCCTCTTTGTCGACAAATATATCTTTGGGTTTTATCTCGTAGCAGAAAGCGTAGTGAAAATGTTCGTTTTTAAGAACTTCTCTTGCCTCTTCTACAGTGTGGTACCACTTTGGTTTATCCAAATTTTCCAATTTGGTTTTTGGAGGTGTAAGGGCAATGTTTTTTATCCACTTACCTTGATGTCTGAGGTACTGTATTGCTCTATCGATAGTTTTTGTACTCTTTGTAAATATTAATACTTTCTCGGTTGTACCTTTATTGACTGGTGTTAAGTCACTTTCAATATAGTAAGGGAGGAACTCCTTAGTATATTTGACTCTATTTATCTCATAAGGTATATCATTGGCTTTACAAAAATAGATAACTTTTGTTAAGTTTTCAAAAAAGAGTGGTGATAACTCTATATTTTGGTAGACGAAATTCTCTACTCTTATTGTACTTCGTAGGAGTGTATCGGTTACTATATATCCATCTGTTTTCTCTTTAAGAGTTTTAAATGTGGGTGAAAGGTTTTTAGCATCTACAGCATTCGTAGTAATAAAAATTTCGTAATCACTATTTAATATAAGTTCAAAACTCTTTTGCCAATTATCTGGAAGTAGAGTAAAAAGAGTACTACGTGTATAAGAAATCTGTTTAATCAAAGAGTACTCTATATCTTGAAAGTGATATATCTGAGACTCTTTCTGGATTAAAACATAACGCAAAAACTTAATAGTAGCCTCTTTAATCGAGTTTACTTTAATATAGGCAATCTCTCTGTCAGTAATTTCTGGGTCTTCTCCTTCATATACTACAGCGTAGGCACCATTGTCTACTGCTTTTTGAATATTCTCTTTTTCGTAGGCAAAATAGAGATCGCCAAGTTCTACCTTACTGGGGTAGATTGTAGCTGACTCAATTTTTTCGACTTTTGCTTCGTTAATCGAAGTCCCATCGATTATGTTTAGTAGGTTCTCTATATGCATTACGATATTTTTGTACCCGATTTTTTTGGTTTTTCTGGGCGGATAAGAGATAAACCACTATCATCTTTTGCAGCCAATAGCATACCCTCTGAGAGCATACCCATAAGTTTTGCAGGTTTTAGGTTTGCAACAACACACACTTGTGTTCCTACTAAATCTTCAGCAGAGTACCACTCTTTAATACCCGCAATTACTTGACGTGGCTGCTCTTCGTTTAAATCTACTTTTAATTTGAGCAGTTTCTTACTTTTTGGCACCTCTTCGGCTTCGATAATAGTACCAATTTTAAGCTCTGTGTTAAAGAATTGATCGATAGTAATCAGACCTTGTTTTTCGTTAGAGTTACTGCTCTCTTTTGACACTTTTGGTTTTTTCTCCTCCTCTTTAGCTGCTTCTGTCTCTTGTAGTAGCTGCTCTTCTATACGTGGAAAGAGTGGTGGTATTTTTGCTATGGTAAATAAATCTAAGAGTTT
>JANTGQ010000075.1 GCA_024762845.1 Nitratifractor sp.
GACTGCATATAAGCCCTCCTACGAAAATAATATTGTTACAGAGTAACAGTAACAGGTTGATTATATGCAATTTTTTCTATAAATTCACTTAAAATATATAATTTTTATTTAGATTTTTTTTATAAGTTTCAATTAAGAAATAGGAGTAATTTTGTACCAATTATAAATAATTATGAAAAAAAGTATGATATTTTGGTACAAAAAGCATAATAGGGCTAAAAATTACGCTTTCCCTTTTGCTTTTTGTATACTATTGATATAGAGATAGTCGATATCTATCTTTTTCTCTTTGGGTAGATTGGTAGCAACTTTTCCTAAAAGTGTGTCGAAATCTTCAAAAAGATAATTAGCTAATGAGCCAGGTATCGGATTTATCTCATTCAGGTATACCTCATCTTCGATCACAAAAAAGTCACATCTAATTACTGCACCCCGAAAGAGTGGGTTATATACTCTCTTAAAGTTCTCTTCTAATTTCTTTATTAAAGAGTTCTCTATCTGTGCCTGTGAAACCCGTTCATCTCTGCTAAAGTCCATATACTTTTTATCAAAGTCTAAAAACTCCTCTTTTTGTGGCTCTTCTACAATAGAGAGTATCCACTCTTTTGCATATGCACCAGCTAAGTTATACTCTTTTATACCCTCGATAAATGCCTCGATAAGCACTTCGTCATCAAACTCAAATGCAACATCAAGTGCATAGTTAAGCTCCTCTTCGCTCTTAACAATCGATACGCCTATAGAGCTGCCAAGTCGAGTAGGCTTTATTATTACCGGATACTCCAAAGTAATATCCCGACTCTCTCCTCTTGAGAGTGTTTTGTAATCAATAGTTTTTACCCCTAAAGAGTCAGCTAGAAATTTTGTATAGAGTTTATTAAAACTTAAAACACTCGCTTCTACTCTTGGGCCAATAAATTTGATACCAAAAAACTCAAAGAGTGCTGCTAGTTTGCCATCTTCTCCATCTCTGCCGTGGATTAGATTGAGTGCTACATCAAAATCTACTCTCTTCTCGCCAAAAAGAGCAGGTATTGCAAAACCACCCTTTTGTAGTGTCAGCTTTTTCCCTTTTTTCAGATACTCTTTTTCGCTAAAAAACTTCGACTTCATATTGGCAGCATCTATAAGATAAAAATCTCTCTGCGCATCGATAAATATAAATTGAAGCGTGTGTTTTTTAATAACACCTTTAAGTGTAATAGCACTTACAATACTAATCTCATGCTCAAAACTAGAACCACCAAAAACTATAGCTATATTCATTTTACGCCTTTACTCTCTTGGCAAACTCTTTAAATATATAGGCACTCTCGTGTGGTCCGGGGCTCGCCTCTGGGTGGTGCTGCACAGAGATAATTTTACCACAGTTATACTCTAAACCCTCAATTGTATCATCAAAGAGGTTTGTATGCGTTACTTTTGCAACTTCTCTTATACTCTCTGTTACATTATAGTTGTGGTTTTGTGCTGTTATCTCTACTGCACCTGTTGCTTCATTTTTAACCGGATGGTTACCGCCATGGTGCCCGAATTTCAACTTATAGGTTTCGTACCCATGTGCTATCGAGAGCATCTGATGCCCCAAACAGATACCAAACATTGGTATGTCAGCATCAATAAAACTCTTTACCAAAACTTTTTGTTCATCCAAGATAAGCGGATCTCCTGGACCGTTTGATAAAAATACTCCACCAATCTCTTTATTTGTAAACTTTTCGATAACCACCTCTGCCGGGGTAGATGCAGGAACCACCTCTACCTCTAGTCCTGCAGATGCTAGCTCTCTAAGTATATTCTTCTTAATTCCAAAGTCATATGCAACTATCTTTTTCTCTAATTTTGGCTTAGTAAATTCAAACTTCTCTGCATCATATTTACCCTCTGTATGGGTATAAGGCTCTTTTGTTGTTACCTCTTTAATATAATTTATCTCAGCAATCGTTGGTGCTTGTGACAAAATTTTTGCCAACTCCTCTTTAGAGCTAATAGTTGTCGATGCAACCATCTCCATAGCACCTTCGTCTCGAAGCATTTTTGTTAAAAAACGAGTATCTACTTCGCAAATTCCCAAGATATTAAATCTTTTTAAGAGTGCATCCAGGCTCTCTTCGCTTCGAAAGTTCGAAGGTCTAGCCTGATAGTTTCGAACAATTACCCCTTTACAAAAAGCGCCAGTGCTCTCCATATCTTCGCTGTTGCAGCCGACATTCCCAATCTCTGGCATTGTAAATGTAACAAACTGCCCAGCATAACTTGGGTCTGTTACTATCTCTTGATAGCCGCTCATAGAGGTATTAAAGACAACCTCTCCAACAGCAGTACCCTCTGCTCCAAAACTTTTTGCTTCTAAAAAAAGACCATTTGCAAAGTATAACCATATTTTATTCATATCTGCTCCTACAACATACCACGGCGATTAAGCTCTTCTTGAAAATATCTCTCGTATAGAATCTCATACTCGTTACTTCCAGGCATAATCTCCTCTTTTTGCGAACGAATCTTGTCGTAGACAACATCGTCTATCTCTTCGTACGCTTTTGCATACTCTTTAAAAGCTGTAAAGATTATATTTTTTACCTGGTTCTCATTTACATCATACTCTATAAGATAATTTTCGTAGAGCACATCAAGAATTTTATGAGAGAGGTCACTGTATCTGTCGTCATAATTCATAATTAATCCAAACTCTGGCGCCAAACGCTTCTTAATCATAAAAAAAAGTTGTCTATCATCTGCTTGCTGGATCTCTATTTCGTCATAGTTCTCCTCTATAATATCTTTTACTTTACTATCGAGTTCACTCTCTAACTTTAGATTCTCTAAAATTATTTTATCAGCAGCCTCTACGACTTCATCTTTCCCTTTTAGTAACTTTATAAAAGGAGCTTGTATTAAATCTACTGCAATTTTACCTGCAACAAATCTGCTCTGGTTGGGCTTTAATCTCATCTAAACTCCTTAATCTCTTACGATTGTATCGTCTCTATCTGGCGATGTTGATATTATACCTATTTTTGCACCACAAAGCTCTTCGAGTTTTGCTATATACTCTTGTGCCTCAACTGGAAGCGCATCAAACTCTCTTGCACCTTTACTCTTTTGCCACCCTTTAAACTCTTGGTAAATCGGCTTTGCACCCTCTAGCGTGTATGGTACATAGTCTACCTCTTTCGCATCTATCTCGTAACCAATACAGACCTTAATACGCTCTAATCCATCTAAAACATCGAGTTTCATCAGAGCTATTTGGCTAACACCATTAAGACGAACTGCGTGCTTCATTGCTACTGCATCGAACCAGCCACATCTTCTTGGTCTGCCGGTTGTTGTACCAAACTCTGCGCCTCTCTCGCGCATATACTCGCCATCTTCACCCAAATCTTCACTTGGGAAAGGTCCGTTTCCTACTCTTGTACAGTAGGCTTTTGCAATGCCTGTTACTTTGCCAATACTCTGAGGTGCGATACCCAAACCGCTACACGCCCCGGCACTTACGGTTGTAGAGCTTGTTACATATGGGTATGTACCGTGGTCAATATCGAGCATTGTACCCTGTGCCCCCTCTAAAAGTACTCGTTTTTTAGCATCAAGGGCACTCCATACTACAAGCGTTGTATCGGTAATATATTTTCCTAACGCTTCACGATACCCCTCTAGCTCGGCAAGAAGTGCATCTTCGTCTGGAGTCTCTACACCCATAGCTTTAAAGATAGGTGCGTTTATTGTAAAGTAGCTCATAATATCACTGCAGAGCTTTTTAGGGTTTAAAAGCTCCCCTACACGGTGCCCTACTCTTGTAATCTTATCTCCGTATGCCGGTCCGATACCTTTGCCTGTTGTACCAATTGCTTTGTCGCCTTTAAGACGCTCTCTTGCCTGGTCTATTTGTGCATGGTATGGCAGGAGCAGGTGAGCTTTATCCGAGATAACAATACGCCCCTCTATATCGCTAAACTGCTCTAACTCTTTTATAAAATCTTTTGGCGAGAGCACTACACCATTTCCTACAACATTCATAGCCTCTTTATTCAAAACACCCGATGGTACCAAGTGCAGTGCATACTTCTTTCCATCTGTAACAATAGTGTGCCCGGCATTATGCCCACCGGCAAATCTACAAACAAAGTCATACTTTTGTGCCAAATGGTCAACTATCTTTCCTTTTCCCTCATCTCCCCACTGGAGACCAACTATAACATCTGCTTTTTGCATCTAAACCCTTTGCATCTTTTTTGCTATTACTGTGTCGGTGTGCAGCGCAAAACCGGCACCATTAATATCTTTTATTTTATATATACCACCTGTAGCCAAAAGCTTTTCGCCCTTGAAAGCTCGAAAAACCAATGAGTTGTAGTAACGAATCGGCGCATAGTAGAGTGGTGATATCAAAAGATTGTTACTCTCAATCTTTTGCGCTACATCCACAATAGTCTGTAACTCTCCTGCAATATCTTCTGGATAGATAGAGAGATCGCTTAAATCCTCTAGAGTCTCTACTCCAACTAGTGCTTCTATCCATGAGTGAGGGCTTTGAAGTATCTTCTCTAAACGTATATTTTTTATATCATCTAAATCAAAACCATACTGCTCAACTAAAATGTGCGCAATAGATATATTTGCTATTTGAAAATTATAGTTTAAATCTAAAGTTTCCAGAAGCTCTGTAGCAATATTTGCAGCTTCACTAAAACTACCCTCTATAATCTCTGCACCAATTTGGTATTGCTCTGTGGTAGGATATGCAAAAATCGGCTGAATATAGAACCACTTTTTTACATCTTCGCTACGGTTTAAACGTTTTGTAACAATACGCACAACGTCCACAGTTGCATCTGCACGCAAGCTAACCTGAGAGTTACGTATATCATTAACACGAATTAAAAGATTACTATTACTTAACCCCTCGTGCTGGTGGTACGAGAAGAGCGGTGTTGTAATTTCGCTAAAGCCCAAGCTCTCTAAAAGCGTTGCACTTGTGCTCTCTATCTCTCTTTTTAACTTTGCGCTCTGCCCAAAGTAGAGGCGGCTACCACTTGGTATTTCGTGCTCGAACATCATTTATTTAAGCTCCGCTTTTAGTGTTTGGCTAAAGACTTTTGCTGCTTCGCCGTTATACTCTCTTCGACCCAAATCTTCTAACGCGCTCTCTACAGAGTCAACAACCCATAACATTTCGCTACTCTCTATAAGACCCATATTGTTAATTCTGAAAATCTTACCCTTAAGGTGGTCTTGCCCACCGGCTATATTTACACTATATTTCTCTTTTAAGAGTTTTCGAATTTTTTCGGCATCTCCATCTATTACTGTTGCCATCGCTTTGGCAGGGCTAGATGGATATATAGTTAAGCCAATTGCCTCTAAAGCTTTTAAAAGTGCAGCTGATCTAGCTGCTGTTAAAGCATAGAGTCTCTGCGTTCCACCCAGCTCTTCGATTAGATCAAAAATTTTATTGAGTCCAATTATTAGTGTTGTAGCTGCTGTATATGCAGTTGTGTTCTTTTTCTGTTTTGCTAATTCGCTTGCCAAGTTCAGATAGTAGCCACTTCCCGTGCCAATTCTCTCAATTGCCGCGTCGCTTAAGCCTAGCATCGCCAAACCAGGTGGCAGCATAAGTGCTTTTTGGCTTCCTGTAATTAAGATATCGATATTACTTACATCTATTGGCTCAACTGCAACAGCCGTAATACCATCGGCAATTACCATAATATTAGGGTTTCTTTTCTTTATTGCTGCGGCAATCTCTTCGACCGGGTGTCGCAATCCTCCTGCACTCTCGCAGACCTGTATTGCAAATGTATCTATATCGCTGTTTTTATCGATTGTATCTAGTACATCTTCTACAGTTGCAGGAGTATTCCATTCATA
Source organism: Nitratifractor sp. (assembly GCA_024762845.1). Classification (GTDB taxonomy): domain Bacteria; phylum Campylobacterota; class Campylobacteria; order Campylobacterales; family Sulfurovaceae; genus JAADEQ01. The sequence goes on from JANTGQ010000075.1 coordinate 5,872, forward strand.
CTTTAACTCTACAAGCTCTTTACCATGCGCTTTTACTATTTTTCCAAAACGCTCACCAAACTTACCGGCATTAATGGTAAGTGCCTTCTGTTTGCATAGATTAATTATAGAAGCCTCCATCGCAGCAGTTCCTGAACCTGCTATCATTATAGCTTCACTCATACCAAATAGTTTTAAAAGTGACTCTCTTGCCTCTTTAAAGATAGCTTCAAACTCAGGTGTTCGATGGTGCAGTGTTGGTGTAGCCATTGCTACCCTTACCGCTTCTGGTACTGGGGTTGGACCTGGAGTAAATAAAAGCATATATAGTTCCTTATAAAAATAAATCGAAAGATTATATCTAATTTTCTATTAGGGAGAGTTGTTTACTGCACTATCCTATATAGGCGTTGTAATTACTCCACCAATTGGAAGAAAAGTCATGTGTGAAAATTAATAGAAAATTAACAATTTCTCTATTTTTTCTGAGAATTTAAGTTTAGATACAAGTTTAATATTATACAATATGGTATTCCCATATTAAAAAATGTAAGAAGCCGTCTTCGAAAACAAACTTCTTACACTAAAACTGGGAAGGGTTTTAAAATGGAGTTGTGTCGTTAAGACACCTTTTGATTATAACATAATCTTTTTTATAAACAAGGAAAGGTCTATCATGAAAAAGGTAATTTTTTCAGTTATAGCTGCTACAGCTTTAAGTAGTTCACTATTTGCAGGTAAAAATGTTGCTCCAGCTCCAGT
>JANTGQ010000076.1 GCA_024762845.1 Nitratifractor sp.
AGTGCACAATCGCACTGGTTACTGGCATATTACTACCTGGCAATACCGCTGTAACGAAAAGCCCATAGTGCCCTGAGTTTATCAAGCGTATCGACCAATCAGTTTGATGCTCTCCCTTAGCCGGCAAGCTTGATATATGCACCGCTTTTTGTGCTGCCCAATCTTCCAAATCTACCGGATGCTCTTTTCCTTTATCTAAATTGACCAGAGATAAATAGAGCACAGTACCTTTTAAGAGAGTACCTGAATTGTTCTTTACTATAGAGTGAAATGTTGGCTTATCTCCCATTTGCAATGTATTAGTAGGGCTCTTGGCTTTAAAATCAACAGAGATATTCTGCGCATGCAGAGCAAATACTAAAATTGTAAAAAATACAATTACTCTTTTCATAATACTTTCTCCTTTTTTGTACTTTTAGCAACAATAACAACTAAGATAACTGTATATGCCAAAATAATCCCCATTCTAACTGCCTGCATAGAGAATGGTTCACTATCAATAATAACTGAATCCAAAGTATTAACCGCATCACCAAAAGGATTTAGATAATCCATAACTTTACCAAGCCCTGCTTTTCGCATAGCCGGCGAGATAATCAGTGGTGTAGCTGAAATCAGAACAATCGCCAGTGTAATCATCATACTGTTTTTAAGACTGTTTACATTTTGAGATATATATATGGCAATAGAAGTATAAATAATACTCAGCATCCAACCTATAAAGAAAAGATACACAAGTCCAACTGCAACATTTTGCCCGCTGCTTCCTATGGCTATAAAATATGGTAGCCCAATTAAAAACAACAAAAAGTAAAGCAGAGATGAAAAAGCGAGTTTAGAGAGTGCTATCTCACTGGCACCAATTGGGGTTATCAGGAGTGTTTCTAGTGTTCTACGCTCCCTTTCTCCTGCAATTGCGTCACTCCCGTAAACAGAAGAGATAAGCATCATTAGAGCTAATATGATACCACTTATCATATAGAGAGCCTGTGCATTATCCAAAAGACTCAACTCGGTATTAGTCACTAAAAGCGCAGAGAAAAGAGATAATATAACGGATACTACCAAAAAGTAAAAGAGACCTTTTACAGAGAAAAAGAGTTCATGAAACTCTTTTTTTATCAAAACTTTTGAGAAAGAGATCATTTTTCACCTCCTGTTACGCTAAAATAAAGATGCTCTAAAGAACCTTCTAGAGCAACCGCCTGATTAATTTCGATACCTTTATTTAGTAAACTTTTTAAAGCTTCATTTGGAGTAATGTTTGTAATTTCACACTCTACCCATGACTCTTTTTGGCTTATAAAGCGTATCTGCTCACCTTCACACTCTTTAGCGTCAAAATCTTTATTTGAGATTTCAAAGCGATATCTGTAGTGTTGCTGCTCAGTGCGTTCATGAAGAGCACCTTCATACTGTAAAAGACCATTATCCAATACTCCAATACGGTCACATAGTCGTTCGACATCATCAAGTATATGGGTAGAGAGTATAATGGTGGTTTTGTTGTTGCGGTTAATATTTAAGAGCAGATCATGGATCTCTCTACGCCCTTTTGGGTCAAGACCGTTAGTCGGTTCATCAAGTATAAGAAGTTTAGGTCTATTTACTAAAGCTCTAGCAAGTCCCAATCTTTTACGCATACCTTGCGAATACTCTCCAACTACTTTATTATCATTTGGATCAAGCCCAACACTTTCGAGCAGGCTTCTTATACGAACAGGTGCCCGATCGGCACCATAGAGATCTGCAAAAAACTGAAGGTACTCTATATTTTTCATCCAACTATATGGTTCAAAAAACTCTGGCAAAGCATTAATCTCTTTGCTTAGTTTTTGAAGATTTTCCATTAAGGGTTTACCAAAAAGAAGTACCTCTCCTTTTTCATATGGCAATAAACCAAGAATAACGCGTATAAGCGTACTCTTGCCTGCTCCGTTTGGTCCAAGGAGACCATAAATCTCCCCCTCTCTCACATCCATATTCAAGCCTTTTATTACCTCACTGCTTCCGTAGGACTTGAATAACTTACTAATAGTAACTGCGCTCATACCTTCTCCTTTTATTTATGAAAATTAGAGCTCTTTCGTAAACTTTCCAGCCTCTTCACTAGAAACTTCCACATCTATTTTACTCTTTGTCAAATAAGCAACCAAGGCAACTATTACAGTAAAGAAGAGAATATTAACCATACCTGTGCTCAAACCTAAACCGCCATCTTTTGGTGCCTGTATCATAAGGTCACCCAAAGATGCACCAACAGGTCGCGTAACAATAAACGCTAACCAGAATGCACTTACTCCATCAAGCACTTTTGTATAAAAGAGTACCCCGGCGAGTATAAAAATTCCACCAAAGAGCAATAGTGAATTCAAATATCCAAAATTAAGGTATTCAGAAACTGTATCTCCCACTGCAGTACCTAACGCAAATGTTACAAGAACAATTATCCAATAAAAAGTCTCTCTGCGTCGGTTAAAAATTTTATGTATAGATAGAGTACCCTCCTCTTTATACCAGAGGTAAAAAACAGCAGCCATAGCAACGGTAAATAGAACATCAAGTGTAATCAAACTTATACCAAATTGATCAACCAGCATATCTGTAATTAGTGTTCCTTCTATGCTCATCATGATAATCAAAAACCAATAAGCCGGTGCGAAATAACGCTTTAGGCTAAACTGCCAATAGACCGAAAGTGCAGTTACAGCACCCATTACTAATGTAGTTATGGTTAACCCCAACCCCATATCGACATTCACAAAGTCTGCCGCTGTCTCACCAACGGTAGTAGAGAGGATTTTTATTATCCAGAAAAAGAGGGTTACACCCGCAACACGATTGATTAACTGTAGTGACATTTTGTCTCCTTGTAGTAGTATGTAAAACCTGATATGTTTTACTAAGAGGAGTTTACTAATAGTTAATGAGCTGTAAATTAAGGAAAGATGAATTGAAAATGAATTTGCAAAGATTATGCAACGTATCCAACAAAAGGAGATGTGGCTATTGTTATTTATTAGTGGGGTAATAATGCCGCCGGAAGGGGGTGCAAAATTCCGACGGCTGTAGGAGGGATGTAGTCTATTTTTCTATTCGTTTTCGTTGTCCTGATTCTCTCCTTTTTCGCCTTTTTCAGAACCTTCATTGTCATCAGCCTGTTCTGTTTTTTCTACTTTTTTAGCAAGTACATCACCATTTCCGGCATCAACATATATATCTACTGTTGAGCCATCATTTTTAGCAACTTCTGCTTGATACACTAAATTTCCATTCTCGTTTTCGAGTTTAATTTTATTTATGTTCCCAGCAACTGTGCTTTTTGCAATAGCTGTTGCATCAGCAATAGATAGCTTGGCTGCACTCTGCTCCTGAGCTTTACTTGCGCTCTCTTTTAGCTGGATAGAGCTTTTAATAGATACATCACTTTTTTCATCATTACTCTCATTATTTGACTCAACATTTGCAAATGCCATTGTTCCAGCCAAACCTAATACCAATATTCCGCGAACGATTTTAGAACTTGTTTTCATAACATGTTCTCCTTTCTATTTAATTATTTAGTAAAACTTTTATGTTTTACTAAGATAATAATACAAAGGGTAAGTGAATTAAATATTAAGATTGAATGAACTGAAAATGAAATTTAATCCGGGTTTAAAAAACAATATGAACAGTCGTACCAGAGTTGAGCTTTGATTCTATGGACATCGATGCATCTAATAGCTCAACTGCTCTTTGTACGATTGAGAGTCCAAGTCCAAAACCTTTAATACGCTTGGTTCTAGAGCTATCAACACGGTAAAAACGATCTGTAATTCGCAAAAGACTCTCATCATCTATCCCTACACCACTATCTTGTACAATAAAATGTACTCCCTCTGTATCTTCATAAAGAGAGATAGCTATAGATCCGCCTTTGGGTGTATATTTTATTGCGTTATCTATAATATTGGAGAATACTCTTTCAATAAGCATTGGATTAGAGTTTTTATACACCTTTTCAAAGCGGAGAAAATCAATTTTAACTCCTTTTGACTCAGCTAGCGCAATATACGATTCAGACACCTCCATCAACAGCGAATTCAAGTCACAATAAGAGAGAGTTTTTTTAATATCCTCTTTTGAGTGTCTCGACAGCATTAAAAGCGTCTCTACAATATCATTAAGATTCCGAACCTGACTAGAGACCTTCTTCAATGTCTCTTCGTAATATTGTGCATCTCTTCTCCTGTTTAATGCCAGCTCCAACTCTGCATTAATTACTGTTAGCGGTGTTCTTAACTCATGTGATACATCACTGTTAAAGCGCTCAATCTGTTCCACTCCTCTTTTGAGTCGACGAATCATTTCATTAAAAGCTTCTGTCAACTCTCTTAGTTCATCACTATTTTTTGGTAGTGGTAGCTCTTGTGTTAATCTATTTACGGTTATCTTATTTGCACTTTGATAAATCTCTTTAATTGGATTCAAAATAGTGTCAATCATACTGTTTGCCAAAAGAAGTAAAAAAGCAAAAATAAGCGGCATTAAAATAAGCATAGAGTAAAGGATAGACTCTAACACATCATCAGACTCTTTGTCTACAACAACAATAGAGCCCTTAAATGGATTATTAAAATTTAATCTATAAAATGCCACTCTCCCTTCGGATGTATTTATTACTGTAAAGCCATTATTGCTCGTTGGAACTTCGGCATACTCCTCCTCTTTGTAGTATCTGCTTTTAAAAATACTCTTTCCATCTTTTAAAATTTCAAACGGAACTATTGTCTCAATTCGGGTTAAATCTATCTTATTTTGAGCTATTTTACTATGAATCTCCTCCGCTTTACTCTCTAACCTCTTTTCTACTCTTAGCATAATATTTTTTTGCAAAAGATAGTAAAATGAGATTGAAAACAGAAGCAAAAGCATAAACAATATACTACCACTCCAAACTAGAATACGGCTCTTTATACTTTTATGACTCAATTTTATACCCTAAACCTCTAAAACTTTTAATTATTGACTTACCTAGTTTTTTTCTGAGATTATAGATAGCAACCTGCAACACATTACTTGAGCGATACTCTTCGTTGCTCCATAAGTGCTCTTCAAGCATAAATTTTGATACATAGCTGTTACGATGCTTCAAAAGATATAGAAGTATCTCATACTCTTGAGAAGTTAGTACAATCTCTTCTCCATTTTTAGAGACACTTCGTTTATCAATATCTATTACGATATCTTCTACAGTAACTATATTGCTACCGTTTGCTACTGCCCTACGCTGTAAAACCTCTAAGCGTGCTAACAATTCTCTAAAACTAAATGGTTTTGTCAAATAATCATCTGCACCGCCTCTAAGCCCTTTTACACGATCATCAATATCACTTTTTGCAGTAAGCATTATTACTGGAGTCTTAATCTCTTGCATTCGCAATGATTCCAAAACCTCTATTCCATCTTTTTCAGGTAGCATCCAATCTAATATAATAGCATCATAGCTGTTCGTTTCTGCCAAATACTCACCATCAGCTCCATTGGTTGCCACATCTACTGTATGATGAGCCTCTTTTAACCATTTTTTCATAACAGATACAATATTTTCATCATCTTCTACAACAAGTATTTTCATATTTTTCCCATTCAACCACCAAATTTATCTATTTTCCCATAATAAAATGAAATCAAAATTAATAGCCATTAAATATATACAAAAAGAGTTTATAATCCAACTACTCAATTGGTTGAAACTTCACCTGTGTACTACTGTAAAACAGCAGTAACAACTTTAGTAACAACAAACCCGCCAATAACAAGCCATGCAAACATACTGCCTGCCGTATATACTGGTGCCAATCCTAAACCTTTGAACTTAGAGAATATGGTACCCATTCCCAGTGCGGTCATAGCCATTGTCAAAAGAAAAGTATCTATCTGATTAATGATACCAACTATATGAGCAGGAACAATATTAAGCGAGTTAAAGCCCGCCATAGCGATAAAATATACAGCAAACCAAGGAATAACCAACTGCAGTTTACCGCTAGTTACTCCTCTCTTTTTTGCCACGACAGAGAGATAGATACCCAAAATAATGAGCATAGGAGCAATTAATATTACACGCGTCATTTTAACGATAACTGCAGAGTTTGCCATAACCTCTGGTGCACCGGGAATTGAAGCTGGCACAGCAACTACCTGAGCCACTTCGTGAATCGTACCGCCTGTATAGATACCAAACTGTTCTGGTGTCATATGCAAAAATCCTGCTGCAGGCTCAATAACAGAAGCATATAAAACAGGGTATAAAAACATAGATATTGTTCCAAAAAGCACAACCATCGATACAGCTACAGCTGTCTTGTGCCCTTCTGCCCTGAGCACCGGTTCAGTTGCTAGAACAGCTGCAGCTCCACATACAGCCCCACCAGCAGCCGTTAGCATCGAGGTATCTCTATCCATTCCAAAAGCTTTTATCCCCAAATATGTACCAAGCAAAAATGTGCTAGAGAGCATAATAAGTGAAACAGTAAAACCACT
>JANTGQ010000077.1 GCA_024762845.1 Nitratifractor sp.
CTACTAAGTTAAACAATCTTATAAAATATTATAATTATTTATTATTATTTAAGATAAATATATAATATTTGATATATAATTGTAGAATAAATATTTTAAGGAGAAGTAATATGAAAATTGCAAACAAAACATTAAAAGGTGCGATAGTACTCTCGTTTATTGCCTCATCTTCGCTTTATGCGACAAATGGCGATACTCTAATTGGTGTTGGTGCAAAAACACGCGCAATGGGTGGTGCAGGTATTGCACTAAGTCAAGGGGCGGAGTCTACACTTGTAAACCCGGCACTCATTACAGCAGTAAAAGATACAGAGATAAGTTTTGGTGGTACAGTATTTATGCCAACTATTAAGACACAAATGTCTCCGGTAGAACACAAAAGCGATGCAGACTTAAGTATTATTCCAGGTGTTGCAATTGCTTCAAATGTTGCGCCAAATAGCTATGTAGGTGTTGGTATGTGGGGAACTGCCGGTATGGGTACAGACTTTAAAAAATATCCAGACCTCTTTAAGATGGAGACTACTCTACAGCTAATGCAGTTTGCAGTTCCGCTTGCATATAAGTTTGCAAATGGCTTAAGTGTTGGTGTTGCGCCAATTATGCAGTATGGCTCTTTGGATATCCACTTTCAAATGCCGCCTCAGATGGGTGGTATGAATGTTGGCGATGGACAAAACCAGGCATTTGGCTTTGGTGCAGCAGCAGGTTTAACATATGATTTTGGAAACGGTTTCACAGTAGGTGCTGTATATAAGAGTAAAATCTCGATGAATTACGCACACTCACTTACAACTGCAACTGCTCCATTTGGCTTAAACTTTGGCGATAAACTGGCACAACCGGCTGAGTATGGTGTGGGTGTTAGCTACAACAATGGACCACACACAATTGCGGTTGACTATAAAAAAATCAAGTGGGGTTCAGCTGCAGGGTACAAAAGTTTTGGATGGAAAGACCAAAATGTATTTGCAATTGGGTATGAGTACGATGCAGGTCAATGGGCAGCTAGAATTGGTTTTAACCATGCAACAAACCCTTTAACAATCTACAACACACCAATGAAAACAGCAGTAGATATGTTTAACCTCTTAGGCTTCCCTGCAACTGCAGAGAACCATATAACTCTTGGTGGTTCATATAAATTTAACCAGAACTTCTCTGTAGATACTACAGTGGTTTATGGTTTAAACAAAAAATCCTCTGCAGATGTGAGCGCAATGTTTGGACCAGGTGCAAAAATCAGCAACAAACACGCAGAGCTTGGTCTTACAGTACAGTTAAACTACAAATTTTAATTTTACATCTCATAAGGCATTTGCTTTATGAGATTTCTAATATATCCTCTTCAAAGCACTTTTACTATAAAATAGCAGTAAAAAAGTATGGAGAGTCTCTTTGGCACTAGCACTTGCAAGAAAATATCGCCCCAGTACATTTAGCGACCTTATCGGGCAAGAGTCGGTCTCAAAAACACTCTCACTTGCACTAGAGAGCGAAAAACTCTCTCACGCCTATCTCTTCTCGGGTATTCGCGGAAGCGGCAAGACCTCTACAGCCAGAATATTTGCAAAAGCACTCCTGTGCGAAAAGGGACCAACCAACAACCCCTGTCAAGTCTGCGAACACTGTGTTATGGCAAACGAGGGTCGCCATATGGATATTATCGAGATGGATGCCGCAAGTAACAGAGGTATCGAAGATATCAAAGAGCTTATAGAGCATACAAAGTACAAACCCTCTATGGGACGTTTTAAAATTTTTATAATAGACGAAGTCCATATGCTCACTGTTCAGGCATTCAATGCCCTTCTTAAAACACTCGAAGAGCCGCCAGAGTTTGTTAAGTTTATCCTTGCAACAACCGACCCGCTTAAGCTACCATCAACAATTTTAAGCCGAACACAACATTTTCGTTTTAAAAAACTTCCCCAGAAGGTTATAGGTGAACATCTAGGCTTTATTTTAGGGAAAGAGGGAGTAGAGTATAATGATGATGCTTTACAGATTATTGCACGAAGCGCGCAAGGCTCCATGAGAGATGCTCTTACACTGCTCGATCAAGCAATAGTCTATGCTGATGGTCTAATTGATACTCCAAGTGTTACCAATATGCTTGGTGTTGTTGACCCAGAAGTTTTAGAGAGCCTTATAAGTTCTATTCTAAACAAAAGAAAAGAGGAGATAATCGCTTTTACCAATGAGTATGCTGCTTACGAAGCCGAGATGATTATTGATGAACTAACCCTCCATCTACGCGATAAACTTTTAAATGGTGCTCCAGAGTTAACAACCCTTACAATCGAGCGTTTCTTTAAGATACTTGCAGATGGTAAAAAACTCCTCTCCACAGGTGCGAGCGGAGACTTTGTACTGCTCTTAACACTCTTTAAAATGCTTGAATCTATGGAGATACACACGATAGACTCAATGATACATAAACTTCAAAATGAACTCTCTATAGATAAAAACATAAGCCAAACAGCAGCTTCTGAGAGCCCAAAAGAGAGAGAAAAACCACTCGTCAACAAACCTGCACCCCAAGACTCAGTACAATTGGCACCCCAAAAAGAGGAACCACTCACGCCACAACCCCAAAAACTCTTTACTAAGCTAATTAAAAAAATCTACGATCGCAACTATGATTTGGGCGAAATTTTCCAAGAGCATATAACGTTTGTAAGTTTTGAAAACAGTACACTTACCTGGGAGTCTACACTTGAGGGCGAGACAAAAAAGAGGCTTATCAAAAACTGGCCACTCATAAAACTTTTTGTCGAAGAGATATTTGGTCTAGATACAAAAATCTCCAATCTCTCTAAAAAAAAAACACCCAGTAACGAACTAAAAGAGCTGCCCCCAGCACCCCAAGCTAAAAACCCTCAATTGAGTCAAGATATTGCTACACAAAGTAAACAAGAGCCTATTGCACAGACAAATAGCTGTATCATGCCAGAAGCAAACAGCGAAGCGAGTCGCGATAAAGACCCAAATGAACTTCTCGACGAGCCAATGGTTCAAGAGTTTATTAAAAATCTTGAACCTAAAAGAGTAATAATCAAACAAAAGAGTTAACTTAAGGGAACCACTAGTATAAATATTCGCTTTTTTCGAAAAGTTCTGCTATAATTGCGCTTGAATATGTAGCTTTTATTTTCAGATAAGTTTATTGTGATATAAATTGGATAAGAGTAACATAAATTAACAGATGAGTTAAATAGAGACAAATCAAGAATAAATTGACATTTTGAATATAGCTATTTTCTATAAAAACTCATTGTATGGCGGAATAAATGCGAGTATTAACAATTGGTTTTTCAGAAGAGTTTGCTAAAGAGATAGAAAAAGAGATCTCTAACTACTTTATCGCTATTGTAGATAGTGCAGAAGATATCTATGATGCCACAAATTTCACATATTTTAGACACTACGAACTAATCTTAGTAGTTGATGAGAATATGAAGTACGCTATGGAGCGCTTTGTTAAAGAGATCAAGCAAAAAAAACCTGACACTAAAGTAATAGTCATTACAGAAGAGCCTCAAAAGCAAGAGGAGTTTTTTAACCTCAAAGTAGATGATGTACTCTTTAAACACACCGACCAGTCAGATCTGCTTGCAGCAAGAATTTTAGCAAATATGCGCAATCTTTATGGCACAAAGATAGCAATAGATAAAATGACAATTGATATTGTAAATAAAAAGATTGTCCACGATAACAAAGCGGTCTCTCTCAACGGCAAGACATTTGATATATTGGTCTATCTTGCACTGAGAAACCAACGTGTATTCTCTAAAGATGAAATCATTAATGCGCTTTGGGAAGAGCCAGAATATGTAAGTGATAACACTGTTGAAGTTGCAATCAATCAGATTAGAAAACGTTTAAAGAGCATACTAGGCTACCAGCTTATACACACAGTCCGAAGACGCGGTTATAAATTCTCTTCTACCACATCGAAAGTATTAGTTTAGAAGAGTCTTAAACCCGGATTTTACATTAGAAGTCACAGAAGCCGCATTAGTCATTGCACTATGGGCATTTACATGACCGCAGCGAATCCAGACTTGCAAAAAAATCATCGATTAACCTACGGGTTAACCTAAACCCTTGGGAATCCAAACCTGCAAATTTTTTGCAAACACCCATAGCACAAGCACTTAATGCTTTTCTAATGATTCTAATGCGAAATCTGGGTTAAAAGCTACAATCTGATTTTCACTTCAATTAGAGAGCTGCAACAGACTTTTAGCAGTATCAATATCACTCTTGATAGCACTTTTTAACATTGCAAAAGAGTCAAAGCTCTTTATATCTCGTATAAATGCAGCAAACTCTACCCATACAGTTTGAAACTCTCTTATCTCTTTTTGAAACTCTTCAAGAATATGCACCTCTATACTAAAAGAGTTATCGACACTCACTCTATTCCCTATAAAAAGTACCCCACCGTAACGAATGGCATTAATCTCAACATAGACTGCAAAAACACCCATAGGCAAAACATAGTGCTCAATATTCAAATTGATAGTAGGTACCAGCTCTTTAGAGCCAAGCCCCAAGCCTCGTATCTGTTTTCCATCAATTCTATATCTTCTCCCCAAGAGTGCTCTGACCATATCTATATCTGAGTTATACAGATATTCCCTAATAACCCTAGTATGTACTGATATCTCGTTATACTTCACCTCTGGGACAACTACTACTTCGCCATGAAAATATCTTTTAAGGGTCTCAATTGAACCAGCTTTATCTCTGCCAAAAAAGAAATCATACCCAACAACAACTCTTTTAAGGTTTGGAAAATCTAAAAGCAGATGCTCTATAAACTCCTTTGGCGAGTAGCCCTGAATCTTCTCTAAAAGATAAAAGTAACAAGGTTTATCAATGTATAAAGAGCGTTTCCATCCTGCTGTCAAAGTAGCGCTAAATCGCTCAATTACCACTACGGCATCGGCTATCTCTATTAACTTTTGATGCGCAATATGCACCCCGTCAAAAGAACCAATTGCTATTGACTCAATCAAGCCCTCTCCTTGCTGAAGGTATAAAAGTACTCAATATTTCCCTCTTTTCCGCTTACTCTACTCTTGCGTGTATCCAATACTCTCCAGCCAAGCTTTAGCGTCGCTTCTACAAAGTGTTGCTTTGCCAGCTCTACTACTACGCTATCGACAACTACCCCTTTGCTGTCACGTTTTGCCTCAATTCCTACCTCAAACTGCGGTTTAAAAAGCAGTGTAATAGTAGCAGTTATCGAAGCCAATCTATCAACAGCATCTATAATTTTTAAAAGAGAGATAAAAGAGACATCAGAGACTATCAAATCGTAGCCGCCACCATCACTACAAACTGGCTGAAAATCTCTAATATCAACACCCTCAAAAACCGATACACGCTTCTCTTCTCGCAAGCTCTTGTGTAACTGCTCTCGACCGACATCTACACAATCAACACTCTCTACCCCATTCTCAAGCAAAATCTGTGTAAATCCACCCGTGCTTGAGCCAATATCCAAAGCTCTCGCACCAGCAATTGGCAAAGAGTACTCTTTAAGATACTCCTCTAATTTTTTTGCCGCACGGCTTACATAAAATTTAGCCTCTTGAACAGATACTGCCATACCCTCTTCTACAGAAAATGATGGCTTTTTTATCGCTTTACCACCAACAGAGACCTGCTCCTCTTTAATAGCCTGCGAGGCTCTGTTACGGCTCTCAAAAAAGCCCTGCTCTACCAAGTAACTATCGAGTCTCACTATTTAAAAAACCCTAAAGTGGTCAACAATATGGTACTCTCGCAAAACATCCTCCTCTTTTGTACCAGCTCCTACATTATGAATAATTAGCGGTTCGCCATTGGCATTTACCCTATTGGAGCAGATACCAATATGGTCCAAGTTGCTCCCCGGCAGTTTCCACACAACAATATCTCCAGCTTTAAACTCACCCTTTACTCTATACCCTTTTGCCTCAAAATAGGCTTGCAGATTCTTGACTCTTCTGTGGTCAATATTTGGGTCGAGTCTATCTGTATAGTAGAGCCCTTTGTATCTGCCTGGATGCTTTTTCTTATCGATATAAATCTCTTTTTGCAAATCAATCCCTACACCCCGAAATGCCCGTACAACAACATCTGTACAGACCCCGCGAAGTTTAGTAATATCACCCATAGGAAACTTTATCCTTACATATGCAGGATCATATATCTTTGTAACACCGACCTGTCCTCTCGCAGCCTCAACCAGAGCGACACTTTTAGAACCTTGTGCAAAGAGCAGAGTAGCTGTAACAGCAATAAAAAAAATACTTTTTAACACTTACTTACCTTGCATCTCTTTAAAAAGTCTCTCCGCTTTGCTCATTCCCCAAAAGAAAAACTCAACATTTTGTAAACCCTCAAGAGTCTCGAGCACCTTCCCATTTGGAGTATAAAAGTAGCTTGTTGGGGTTACTGTTGTCGCCCCAAAATACTTTTGCCCCTCTTTTGTGTCCAAATCAACCTTTAATGCAATGTAGTCATT
>JANTGQ010000078.1 GCA_024762845.1 Nitratifractor sp.
AACAAAAATTGCAAAAGAGCTTAACAATAAACTAGAGCAGTTTATAGAGGCAAAAATATTTAAAACACTAGGACCCGGAGATTTGATAGTTTTAATAGAAGGAGTACCACAAGATAATTTTCTCTACTTTACTGAAAAAATAATTCCACTCCAATGTGTAAAGAGAACCTTCACTACAATACTTGCCGCAAAAGGGAAAAAAGAGTCTATACAGCCTGATCAAAAGTATAGAACAGTCTCATTTATTCGCCTCAACCTCAATAAAAAGCAGTCACTCCAAGATACAGTTGACTCTATATATGAGGATATGAAGCAAAATAAAATCTCTAAATATGTTGACTCCATACATTTTACTAGCGGCGTTTTAGACCTCGAAATTATATGGAAACCAGGCATATCTGTAAAACAGATTATGAACTTCTATGATACACTGATGACAAAAAAAATCGTTAGAGACTTTCAGACAAAATTTAATAAAATCTATCCCATAGTCCCTAAAATATTAAACGTGCCGATTAATCCACAAGCAGCCAAGTAGGCGGGCTTATCCCAAGCGGCAGGATATTCGCCGCACTATAATATTGAGCAACTTTATAAAACGCAATATTAGTCATTTTGTCCAAGACTTTCAAATCAAAACAATCGATTGCCATTTCTAACTCGATACCCCATCTCTTTATATCCCTTTACCCTTTTTCCAAAACTACTCTTCAACATTGCTACATTCTCATCCACAAAATCAATAGCCAAACACTCTTGCCCTCTTCTGCCAATTCTCCCCAGATACTGGACGATACGACCAATGTAAGAGATAGGCATTGTAAAGACAATCGTGTCAAGATGAGGAAAATCAATACCCTCACCAATATAAGAGCTAGTGGATAAAATAATAGAGTAATTTGGAGCATCTCTTAGAGCATCTTTTTGTTGCTTATGGCTCAAACCACCATGCAGAAGTAATGCACTGATTTTTCTGCCATCCAGATAGTGGTAGAGTATATTAAGATGTTCAACTCGTTCACTTAGAATCAGCAGATTTCTATCTTTTAATTTTACTATCTCATCTACTATTAGCCTATTTCTCTCCTCATCTTCCATTATCTCATTTAAGATTTCAGCAAAGCTATCCTGAAAAGTGCTAAACGAAGTCTTGACTATTTTAAGTTGATGTATCTCTCTCTTTTTTGCTTTTACCTCATGGGCTATCTCACCGCAGACCATAAACATAATCGGATGCATACCATCTTGTCTTTTGGGTGTGGCACTTAAGCCTACAATATATTTTCCACAAAAGCGTTTGAGTGGCACTTCAAAAGAGACAGCAGGAATATGGTGGACTTCATCGACAATAATTTGAGAATAGTCCTCTATCATCTCTGGTCTGTTTTTTAGTGACTGTAGTGTGGCAATGTCTATATTTGAGGTAATTCGTTTTTTACCTTTTCCTAACATGCCCATTGTTTTTATATCTACACCAAAATATTCACTCAAACGCTCTGCCCACTGTTCAAGAAGAGTTGTTTTGTGTGTTAAGATAAGAGTATTAACAGCTCTTTTGGCAATAACGGCTGCTGCAACGGCAGTTTTCCCAAAACCTGGCGGGGCGACAAGTAGAGCATAGTTGTCTTTCATAATACTCAAAAAAGCTTTCTCTTGTTCGACTCTAAGAGTTAGTGTAAAACTAGGCTCTTTTATCTTCTTATTTATTCGTCTATCTTCTATAACAAACTGGGCGCCATTGGCACTAAAATAGGATTTTATCTTTTTTGTTAACCCTCTTGGAAGAATAATAAAGCGTTCATTTTGTTCATACAGTGAGATAACTCTTGGTGTGTTATAGGTAGATTTTCTTAGATTTTGGCGTATATAAAACTCTGGATTAGAAAAAGATGCAAACCTCTGAAGCTGTGTTAAAAGTGCTTTTGAGAGTTCAAGTTTTTCAATATAGAGTGCCTCAAACAGTGTAGCTTTTAGCCTCTTTGGAAACAAAATTGGCTTAACATTTTTTATCTCCCACGGCATAAGTGTCTCATCTCTATTTGAATTTGTGACAATATGGTTTGCTATTAGAGTAGAGAGTTGTTGAGCTGTTATTTTCCCAACAGAACGAAGTATCTGCCACTGGTCATCAGACGGTTGCAGTGTTTCAATATCAATAAAAACTGTTTTGTTATCTTGCCGAGAGCCAAAATGTAGTGGCAGAGCTACAAGATTACCCAAAGCATCAGGAGCTACAAAATCCTGCGCAGGGAAAAGTCTATCATAACTGTTCATATCTATTCCACTGCTAATATCCATCGCTTTTGTTATAAGAATATCACCCAATTTTCTAGCATCGCCAGCACGCACTAGGTTATCAAAAAAGAACCAAATATGAATACCGTTTCCTGATTTTGAAATCTCAATAATGGGATCAAGTTTTAACCCTTTAGCTACCTGATAAATGGCTCTGCTATCTTTCACAAAACTCGATTTATCAAGGTCAATCACTAGAAACTTGGTCATCACTCCAGATGTAATAGCGTAAGAGCCAAGCCGTATTTTACCTTCAAGGTGCCGCTGAATAATATCGTCATTTATAGGGATATAGTCGTTACCTCTAAAAGTATAAGTGGCAGGTGCATACCCTTTCTTGCTTCCATCTTTACTAATCCAATAGGTAGCGTAGACATCATCTCTAACAATAAAAAGAGATTTAAAGAGTTGGATTTTTTGAGTTTTTGTAAAAGGAGATAGCTTCTCTATAGCTTTTTTTACTTTGTAGATCTCATTTTCTATATTTTGTTTCTGTTCTTCTAGGATTTGAAGTTTTTGGTAGAGCTCTTTTAGATACATAGGAAAACCAATATTTGATTTTATCTATTGTAGCAAAGTTTTAATTAAAGCAATCCCTTTATAACCAATGACTTTTCTTCTCGTAACTACAGGTAAACTTTATGAATAATCACGCTATTTTTAAAATAACTAGGAGTGTATCAAATTCATACTTGATTGACTGTAAAACCCACTCTTTGCCCTACTTATTCTACAAACCTCAACTCCTCAATAGCCATAAGAAAAAACTCCTTGCTCCAAATATCTAAAACTTGTGTATCAGAAATAAATGGCTCAACATCTCGTTTTGCACTTTTTATATCCAATGTCTCTATTCGACTTTTAAGAAGCTGCAAAACCAAATTCTCGGTTATCTCCTCTTCAAATTTTACTCCCTCTTTCACTTGCCAATCACAACTCTGTTTGAGCCTTGCCGAGAGATGAGTCAGGTCCAGTTTGTACCCATGGGAGATATACCAAATCAAATCGTACCAATCACGCCCTTTAGGTCTACTGCTCCAATTTCGACATAGTATTGCATGTATTTTCCCTGCAAACAGAGAGGGAATAGTCATAGAATGTATCATAAAAGGTGCAGGTAGAAGTTGTGTTTTTTTCTCACTTTGAAATGCTAGAGGTGGTCGTGTGTCTACCTCAAACTTTACCTTAACCAATCTACCCTGTCCATACTTTGCTATGACATCATCAGGAGCTTTAATGTTTAATAGATGCTGGACTGTATTACCTTTTAAAAAAGCTGACTTTATAACGCCCTCTTGGTTTTTCAGTTGAATCTCCACTTCAAATCCAAATGACTGTAAGGTCTCTACAATACTTTTTTCATAAACTCCCAAATCAAAAGTCTCATCTGCTTCCAAAAGAGAAAAATCCAAATCTTCCGAAAACCTATCAAGCCCATAGAGAATACGAAGTGCTGTACCTCCATAAAAAACAGCATGATTAAAAAAACCTCCTCTGTAGAGTCCTAACAATATAATTTCTTGTAAAATCTCTCGCAAAGCTTCATAAGTTTTATCAGCTGTAGATAAATCATACTTCTCTAACATTTTTCCAATGGCAGGGTGTAACTCAGACATCTTTTTTCCTTTTTAGCAAGCTACTTAAACTCTTTAAATTATACGATTTATACCTATTAGCAATCTCTTCAATCAACCCAACATCCAACTTCAACAATGCATCCCACTCTATGCGCAAATCATACATCAAATACTCTCTCATCTTCTCTTGCTTCAATCGCCCTACACCTCGGTCACCTCGTATCTTGTCACAAAGAGCCTTTTCAGGAGTAGCAATAAACTTTCCACCATTTATCTCATCATAAATCCAATCTACCCCCAAAGCATAAACCTCCATAGGAATGGGTCGATAAGAGAAACGCCCCAAAGGAGTCTCAAAAACCTTTTTGGCATGAAGTGTAGCAGAGGTCACTTCATAGACCCGTTCAGGAATCAGCCCATAGTAAGAGAGGGCATAATCAAAAGAAACATAAGAAGGAGTATAGAGCCGATTAGCTACAGAGATTATATCTACAGAGTTATCTCGGTAGAGTTCAGAAAAGGCATAGAGACCTTTTTTTAGACGAATCAAAATATGATGTTTAACCATATAAGAAATCTTGGCATTTACATTTGAGACTTCATTTTTTAGAAGATTGGCTATCTCTTCGTGGGTGAAGGCAGAAGCTCTTAAAGCCTTTTTTAGTTTTTGTGTGTTCATAGGATATTGTAGCATAGCTATTATTATATAGATAATATAAAAATATTGTATTATCTATATAGTATTTATTCTCCACAAAATCTTTTGTATTTTTTCCCACTTCCATAGGGGCAAGGAGATTTTCTTGAAATTTCAGAAGATTATACTGTCCCAAAAGTCAAGACCAAATCTAAATTCAATTTTATTCCACTACTTAAGCTACCCCAAGTAGCGTATCTTTAGGCTTATAACATCGATTATTAGTTCCTTTATAATAAACCTCGTCAGGCGTTAAATAGTCCAATGTTGAATGTAATCTCTCTTTGTTGTAAATGTTGATATATTCTTCAATACCAGCTCTTACCTCCTTAATGTTGTTGTAAGATGATAGATAGACATCCTCCTATTTTAAACTTCTCCAAAAACGTTTTTAGATGCTCCTTTTTTGGAGTGGCTATCTACTCTCTTTTATCTTTGCTATCCACTCGTTAAGACTTTTCTCAAAGCCTATGCCCGTACTTTCATAGAATTTTATATCTTTTGGCAGGTACTCCTGTTCTACATAACCGCCAAAGTCGTGTGGGTATTTGTAGGTTTTGGCGTGAGTTTTTATATGCTCTGGAACTGGGAGTACCAAACCCTCTTTTACTGCTTTTTGGGCACTGTTTATCGCACTGTAGGCGCTATTACTCTTTGGAGAACTTGCCAAATATACTACAAGCTGCGCAAGGGGGATTCTCGCTTCGGGGTATCCAATATGTAGGACAATATTGAGTGTAGAGCTTGCTAAGTTTAGAGCGTTTGGATTAGCATTGCCAATATCTTCGCTGGCAAGAATAGCCAAACGTCTGGCAAGAAACTCTGGTGGTTCGCCACCCTCTATAAGTCGGGCAAGATAGTAGAGCCCCGCATCTATATCGGAGCCTCGGATACTCTTTATCATTGCGGAGCTTAGCTCGTAGTGGCTATCACTCTCGCTACTGCCACCCTGCAGGGCGTGGGGGCGAATCTCTTTTAGGGTTGCTAGTTGGATATTTTTATCTACATATGAAGCGCTCTCTAGCAAATTAAGTGCCCCTCGCGCATCGCCGCTGGAGCTACTTACTAAATACTCTAAAGCACTTTTCTCTAGGGTAAAACCCTCATTTTCGGCAACTCGAAGAAGCAGTTTCTCTATATCTTCATCTTGCAGAGGAAAAAGCTCAAAAAGGTGGCTTCTTGAGCGAAATGCAGAAGTTAGCACATAGTAGGGGTTTTGCGTAGAAGCGCCAATAATTACAGAGTCACCACTCTCCATAAACGGCAGCAGTACCTCTTGCTGCGTTTTAGAGAGTCGGTGTATCTCGTCTATAAAAATAAGCGGTTGTGTTAGTTTGCCTCTGTAGGAGTTGATGGTTTTACGAAGCTCCTCTACTTTTATAGAGGTTGCATTAAACTCATAAAAATCTCTATCGAGCTCTTTTGCAATGAGCCTCGATATTGTGGTTTTTCCACACCCAGGTGCCCCAAAAAGCAGGGCGTGTGGAAAGTAGTTTCCCTTAATAAAGTTGCGAAACAGTCCAGACTCTCCTAATAGGTGCTCTTGCGAGAGCACATTATCTAAAGAGCTTGGTCTATACTTTTTTGCCAGTTGCACAGATTATTAAATTACCTGAATATGGTACGCTCTCTTCTGCCTTGGGCCATCGAACTCGCAAAAGAAGATCCCCTGCCACTCTCCTAAGAAGAGTTGCCCATTTACCACAGGCAGTACAACTCTCTGCCCACAAAGCGCCGATTTTATGTGTGCAGCAGCGTTCTCATCGTTACTTGCATACACAGCGTCAGCTGGTGCTACACGGCTAAGACTCGAGAGAAAATCTCTTCGTAAGTTTGGGTCTTTATTCTCAAAAAAGACAATAGAGGCAGTTGTATGTGTAGTAAATACTGTACAAAGCCCATCTTGAATACCCTTTTTTATCACCTCATCTC
>JANTGQ010000079.1 GCA_024762845.1 Nitratifractor sp.
GGTATTGGTGCAACAACCGACACAGTCTTTGCCTTCCCAAGAAAGTTTGAAGGCACAAACCTTAAAGATAAAATGTACGGCTGGAACCACTGGAGCCAAAAAGGTTTAGTGCAAATCCCCGAACCAAAAGCTAGCTACCTGAGTATCGGAGAAAAGTATGAGTACAGCTTCTACCTACACAACAACCACTCTGGCAACGAGTTCAGAGACAACGACGAAGTACAAGCTAAGTTTTTCAATAGAGACGGCACAGAGAAAAAAGCAATGATTGCTAAACTCCACAACGACATAAGCCTCCTGCTCTTCCCATCTAAAACAAGAGCCATGAACCTCAACAAAGGCTACAAAGCCATGGTAGGCGAGCAGAGCTACATCTACGGTAGAGACGCCAATGTCAAACCTATGAAAAATGTCTATAAAAAGATAAAAGAGGGGCAGAGCACTAAGATTACAAATGTAATTGTGCGTTAATAAGTCAATTTAGCGCAGCAGATTTTTTGTTACCAAATTGTTACCAATAGGTTACCAAAAAGTTACCAAAGTAAGTTAAGATTTCCTGCAATTAAAATTAAAGGGAGTCCAGATGTTAAAAAAACTGTTAGCTTTATCGCTATTAATGGTAGGTTTCGTAGTTCAGGCGCAAACATATAAGTTTGCTATTACCGATTTAGAGGGTATGGAAGAGCTCGAGAGAGAGTTTGGTCAATTTAAAAAAGTTTTAGAAGCTAAAACTGGTGACACAATCAAGTTTTTTCCAGTTCCAAGTAGAACAGCTGGTGTTGAAGCTATGAAATCTAAAAAAGTAGATTTTGTTTTAACAGGACCTGCAGAGTATGTTGTTTTTAAAAAGAAAGCAAACGCAAAGCAAGTTGTAGGCTTTGGAAGACCTGATTATTTCTCTGTAATAGCAGTTATGGCAGATTCTGGCATTAGCTCTGTAAAAGATTTAAAAGGTAAAAAAGTAGCACTTGGCTCTGTTGGTTCAACATCAAAGCACTTAACACCTATGCAAATGATGGCAGACCATGGTTTAGATCCATTAAAAGATATTAAAGCAATACACACTAACTATAAGATTCAATGGGAATCGTTAAAAAGAGGTGATGTAGCTGCAATTGGTATAACAAACAGCAAATTTATAAAATTTAGATCTAAAGAGACAGAGCTACAACCTGCTGCATTTAAAGTAATTGCTAGAAGTATGGACTTACCAAACGATGTTCTACTTGCAGGAGAGCATATTAGCGATGATGTAATTAAAAAGTATAAAGATGCTTTTGTAAAAAATCAAAAAGAGTTATCAGATGCAATACTTACAGGTGAAGATAACAAAAAATATAAGGGTATGAAGTTTATAGCAAATGTTAAAGATAGTGACTACAACTATGTAAGATCTATGTATAAGACAATCGGTTACCCAGAGTTTTCTAGCTTTGTAGGTGATTAATATCAAACAGGTAATAGATACACCAAGAGAGATTCTCTTGGTGAAAAATTTAAATAAGTCGTATGCTCAGACAAAAGTTTTAACAGATGTCTCATTTGCAATCAATGAGGGTACTACTACATCCATTATAGGCTCTAATGGTTCAGGAAAATCAACTCTATTGAGAACTCTTTTAAGACTCATCGAACCAGATAGTGGTGAGATACACTTTTTGGATAGAGATATAACTAAGATAAAGAAGAAAGAGCTAAGAAAAGTTCGTTCACAAGTTGGCTTTGTCTTTCAGAAGCACAATTTAGTTCCAAAGTTATCTGTACTATCCAATGTTATGCATGGTAAATTGTCTGAAAAAAAAGGACCTAGATACTGGTATGAATCTCTCGCACCCAAGCAGTGCAGAGAAGAGGCGATGGAGTCTCTTCGAGCTGTAGGATTAGAGGATTTTGCAAAGAGAAAAACGACTGATATCTCAGGTGGGCAGTCTCAGCGTGTGGCAATTGCCAGAGCCTTGATGCAAAAGCCTAAAATTATCTTTGCAGATGAGCCCGTTGCCAGTTTGGACCCAAAAAATGGCGAGAAGATTATGGAGCTCTTCTATAATTTGGCAAAAGAGAAAAATATAACACTGATTTTTGTATCGCACAATGTAGACCATGCATTAAACTATTCAGATAGAGTTATTGCACTAAACAGGGGTGTTATAAATATCGATAAAGATAGCAAAAGTTGCACTAAAGATGCGATAGGATGCATTTATGAATAGCGCACCACATAGGTTTGAGAAACCTTCGATACTTTCGTTTATACTCTTTGTGCTCTTTGTGGCATTTTTAGCTGTCTCTTTTGATGGTGCAGAGATCTCTTTAACCAACCTAATTAAAGGTATTCCTGATATGGGTCGATTGGTAGGAGAGATGTTCCCACCTAGCCTAGATAGAATTGATGCCCTCTCTGTAAGCCTGCTTGAGACATTTGAAATAGCCGTTGCAGGTACCGCTTTTGGTATTCTTATAAGTCTGCCTTTAGCAATTTTAGCTTCAAAAAATCTTTCGCCACATCCGACCATATACTATATGAGCAGATCTTTAATCTCCTTTTTTAGAACAGTGCCGGAGTTAATATGGGCAATATTTTTTGTTGCATCGGTTGGCTTAGGGCCATTTGCAGGTTTTTTAGCCATCGTTGTAGATACAATAGGTTTTGCCGGGCGTTTCTTTGCAGAAGCTATGGAAGAGAGCGAAAAGGGCTCTCAAGAGGCACTAGAAGCACTTGGTGCAAGCAAAATTGATATTATCTTTGCATCAGTAATACCTTACTCAATGCCTTCGCTTATCAATACATCACTCTATGCACTCGAGAAGGCTACAAGATCTTCGGTTGTGCTAGGTCTCGTGGGTGCCGGTGGTATTGGTATTGAGCTTAAAGTTTCGATGGATATGTTCCGTTATGATCAGGCGGCTACAATTATCATCGCCATATTTATTCTTGTATTGCTTGTAGAGCAGGTAAGTTCGAGAATAAGAAGAAAATTTATTGGAGATAAATCGTGACAAAATATATCAACTGCAACATATTAACAGAAGATGGCTGGCTTAAAGAGTCAACATTCACTGTAGAAAATGGGAAATTTAAAAATATAGGTATAGATGCTAAGGCAGAAAAGGTAGTAGATTTACAAGGTCAATATGTTTTACCGGGAATTATCGATATTCATGGTGACTCTTTTGAGAGATGTATCGCACCTAGACCTGGGGTTCACCTACCTCTTGAGAGTGCTATTTATGAAAATGACAACTATCTACTTAGTGCCGGTATTACAACTTTCTTCTACTCAATAACAGACTCTTTTGAGGGTGGTTTAAGAAGCAGAGAGAATGCAAAAGAGATGATAGAGTTTATTAAAGGCAACAATTTGCGATGCAGCAGCCTTATCCATATACGGCACGAGGTTGCAAACACAAAAAATTTTGACGAGCTCCTACAATGGATAGAAGATGGCAAGATAGACCTACTCTCTATAAACGACCACCTTCCAAGATTAGAAGATAAAAAGAGATTACAACGATATAAAAACGGTATAAAAAGACGAATGGTCATGAGCGAAGAGGAGATAGAGGAGTTTATCGCTTCACTGCAAAACGAAAGGCTTGTTGGAGAGAAGCAGATTGACCAATTAGTAGCCTATACTCAAAAGTATAATCTGCCACTTGCAAGCCACGACGATGACAGCGAAGAGAAGGTAAACAGAGCGATTGAGAGAGGGGTAAGAGTTGCAGAGTTCCCTATGGATAAAGAGTGTGCAGCGTTGCATAAGCAATATGGCGTATCTACACTCTTTGGAGCACCAAACCTAATAAGAGGCGGCTCACATGTTGGCGCACTAGGTGCATATGAAGCTGCAAAAGCGGGTCTGCTCGATATTGTATGCTCAGACTACCACTACCCATCACTCTTTCTATCGCCATTTAAAATAGAAGCCTTAGGATTAGAGAGCTTAGCTGATGCATGGAAAAGAGTATCACTCTATCCAGCCAAAGCAGTTGGACTAGCTAACAAGATAGGCTCAATAGCGGAGGCGAAAGATGCAGACTTTCTTGTGTTAAATTCTCTAGAGGGGAGCTTAAACACACTTCGAAAAGTAGTTATAAAAGGCAAGGAGCAGTTAGAGTTTGATAGCGTAAAATAGTAAACCCAGGTTCGACCTACAATCCTACTCTTGTTAAACTTTGGCACAAGAACAGCTTCGTTCTATTGCCACTAAAACCCAACCAAAGCCCCAACTCTCCGTACTTTCCACCGTTACCAAACTGTTACCAAGTTGTTACTAATCTGTTACCATTATAAACTATACTCTACAAGTCAAACACTAATTTCTATTCCTGACAATGGCTAAAATTTAATAGTGAGTTATAAGAGTAAGTTACTACAATAATTACAAAAAGTGTGCTGTTTTGTGAATATTTCGAGCCTTATTCTTTATTGTTTTTTAAAAATTACGGAGTTTTACAATGAAAATTATCCATATAAGCGACACACATCTTGTCTCTAAAAGAGCTGGGCACTATGCATCTGACCCTATTCTTAAACTTAAAAAAGCTGTTGAGAGCATCAACAAATACCAAAGCGATGCAGATTTTCTTGTGATTACCGGAGACTTGGCAGATACTGGTAGTTTGGATGCATATATAGATTTAAGGGAAATTCTCGACGAGTTGCTTATCCCATACTATCTTATTATCGGAAACCATGACAGTAGAGAGAATTTTTTTCAAATATTTGGTGACAAGTGTGGCTATCAAGACTCATTTACGCAATTTCCTCTCGTAAAAGATGATAAACATCTACTCTTTTTAGATACAAAGTTTGAAGAGTGGCATGATGGCGGCTTTAGTCAAGAGCGATTTGAGTGGATAGAGAATCAATTGCAGACAAACTCTAATCTTCCTACCTACCTCTTTATGCACCACCCGCCATTTTTAATACACCATAAGCAGATGGATGATATCGGTTTTAGACATAAGGAGCAATTTTGGGAGATGTTATCTAAATATCAAAATGTAAAACATATATTTTTCGGTCATGTCCATCTCTTAATAAATGGCTCATACAGAGGTGTAAGTTACTCGAGTGTAAGGAGTACAAACCACCAAGTTGCACTCCTTTCGCAAGATAAAGAGCTCTACTTTAACTCAAACGAACAGCCTACCTACGCGGTTGTCAATATCGACAGAGACCAAGTAAACACAATATCACATGAATATCTCAATGAAGAGTTGATATATCCAAGCTTTATCCCAATGGACAAATGCTCATGAATAGTGGTGCTTCTATAGAGATAAAAGAGCTCCAGAAGAGATACGACAATGGATTTGTCGCCCTCAAAGGGGTAGATTTAAAAATTGAGAGCGGCGAGTTTTTAGTCATTGTAGGACCTAGCGGATGTGGTAAATCAACACTTTTAAGGATGATTGCCGGCTTGGAAGATGTTGAGGATGGCGAGATAATCATTAACAGAAAAATAGTAAACGATCTCTCCCCTTCAAAAAGAGATATAGCTATGGTTTTCCAATCCTACGCCCTCTATCCACACTTAAGCTCATTTGAGAACATTGCAACCCCACTTTATATTAAAGATTTAAACTTTTTCCAGAAACTTCCAATCGTAGGAAGATATACGCTAGGCTACAAAGGCAAAAAAGAGGAGATAAGCCAAAAAGTAAAACAGATTGCGCAGACGCTAAGTATAGAAGAGTTACTGGATAAAAAACCCTCAAAACTATCAGGCGGACAGAGACAAAGGGTCGCCATTGGAAGAGCAATGGTGAGAAACCCTAAAGTGTTTTTGATGGATGAACCACTTTCAAACCTCGATGCCAAACTAAGAGTCCATATGAGAGCCGAGATTTCGGCTCTTCACAGAAAACTTGGCAGCACATTTGTCTATGTTACACATGATCAATCCGAGGCTATGACACTCGGAAGCAGGATTGCGATGATGCATGAGGGGCAGCTACTGCAGATTGATACTCCAGATGAGATATACAACAACCCAAGACATTTGAGAGTGGCAGAGTTTATAGGAAGCCCTAAAATCAATACCTTAAGTGCAGAAATAGCAGAAGATGGTTTTATAAGACTCTTTGGTAAATCCATTGGCATTGAGTGCCCAAATAGAGAACAAGAAAATATAACAATTGCTATCAGACCAGAAGCTTTAAAACTAGCAAGCGAAGATGACAAAATAAAGTGGAGTGCAAAAGTCTATCATAAAGAGAATCTTGGCGCATATCTACTCTTTTATATCGAAGTAGAAAAGAGTGAAAAAGCAGTAGTACGGGTTGGGATTGGCAAAGATTTCAACCCCGAAATTGGAGAAGAGTTTTTTGTTAAACCAACACTCAAGAGCATTTTTGTTTTTGATGAAGCCGGAGAGAGGCTCGAGTGCAAAAGGGATGAGGATTATGAGAGTTAAATCAAATAGCTTCATGCAATCTTTGAGTGGCTACTCACTCTTTAGCCCTGCACTTCTACTGATGA
>JANTGQ010000080.1 GCA_024762845.1 Nitratifractor sp.
GCTGTTCCGTAGGTGTCAACAGCTATTGATGTTGGTTTGGCAACTCCGATTGCGTATGATATCTGTACTACACACTTCTTTGCCAAGCCAGCAGCAACTATATGTTTTGCAATATAGCGAGCAGCGTAGAGACCGGAGCGGTCAACTTTTGTATAATCTTTGGAGCTTTGTGCACCACCACCTATTGGGGCATACCCACCAAAGCTGTCAACTATGAGTTTACGACCTGTCAACCCAGAGTCGTGTAGTGAAGAGTGCGATACATATTTACCTGTTGGGTTGATATGGATTATTGTTTCATCTTTGTTGTAGAGCTCTTGTGGTAAGCCGGCATCATCAATAAGAGTTTGGATTAATTCGCGAACACTCTCGATACTCATATTTGAAACGCAGGGTGCAGAGACAACGATAGTATGGATCTTTTGTGGTTTGCAGCTCTCGAAATTATCTTTTGTACCGTAATCTATGGTTACCTGGGTTTTGATATCAACACCTAATTGTGACGGATTTGCTTGTGCGTAGGCATAGACTTTCTCCATAAGTACTCTCGCATAGGTAATGGCACTTGGCATATAGTTCTCGGTCTCTGAGTCTGCGTAGCCAAACATTATACCTTGATCCCCTGCGCCTGTTTCTCCATCTTCCTGGTCAACGCCTTGGTTTATCTCTGGCGATTGTGCATTAAGAAGCACCTGAACCTCTACATCTTCAGGGTGGAGGCACTCCTCTTTTGTAAAGTATGGGTTGCCGTTATAGCCAATTTTTGCCAATGCGTCATGCACAATTGCTTTGTAATCTTCGGTTGTCAGTTTAGTGTTGGAGCTTACCTCTCCGCCAATTACAACATGTTTTCCTGCTACAAATACCTCTGATGCTACCCTTGACTTTGCATCACCAATAATTAGCCTGTCAACAATGCTGTCTGCAATTATATCTGCGCACTTGTCTGGATGCCCAGGGCTTACGACTTCGCTTGTAAATAGATACACGTTTCTCCTTTTTTTCTGCAATTATACACTCTAGTAAGCGGTTTTTACTTAGAAGCAGAAGAGCCCCTACTATTTTTTTAGTGGAGCGTGTAGAATCTCTTTAGACATCACCTTGGTAAGCACATCCACAGTGGTAAAGACTGTATCTATTTTACAATCACCAAGCGCCTCTCTCTCCTTATTGTCGCGTACACGGGCTACTATGTGCGCTTTTGGTGCCATATCGATAACAGCTTGTGTAATAAGACGAATCTTCTCAAGATTATGGAGTGTAATAACTACCCCTACAGCCTCTTTTATGTTAATAGACTCTAACACCAGGCGCTGCGCGGCATTTCCAAAAAATACCGGTTCACTATTCTCTAGTGCCTCTTCGTAGAGTTTAAGGTCGTGCTCTATTAGGATATAGTCTAAACCCTGCTCTTTAAGCTCTTTGGTAAGTCCATGCCCCAATGGTCCGTAGCCACAGACAATAATATGGTTTTTTAAGCCAGTAGATTGGATAACAAACTCCTTATGCGGCTCTGTAAAGAGCTTATCGGCAAGGCGGGTGAGGTTGTTTATAATAAAAGGGGTAAGAATCATAGAGATAATTACAGCAGCAGCAAGAGTATTTGAAGTTGTTGCATCTATCAGTTTTTGATCTTGAGCAATTACAAAGATAACAAGCGAAAACTCACCAATTTGCGAAAGTGCCAGAGCACTCTTAAAAGCTGTACGCTTCTGCCCAAAAATGAGTACCAAAAAGAGAACAACCGCTTTTAGCGCCATAACAGTGAGCACAAGAGCAGCGATAGTAAAGATATTGTGGTAGATTATACTTAAATCAACCCCATACCCTACAACAAAGAAAAAGAGCCCCAGCAAGAGGTCTCTAAAGGGTGCCAAGTCAGCCTCTATCTGGTATTTATAGTGAGACTCTGCAAGCAGCATACCTGCAAAAAATGCACCCAAAGAGTAGGAGAAGCCAAAAAGATGCGCCGTTTCTGCAGAGGTTAGGACTATAAAGAGAATTGCCAGTAGAAATATCTCCTGGTTTTGGGAGCGAACGGCAAACTTGAGGTAGTAGTTTATCGCAAAGCGCACTAAAATAAAGAGTGCGAGAAAGAGCGTTAGATTTATTGCAGTCGTTGCAAGCAAACCGCTTAGCTCAACATCTTTGGTAAATATTTGAATCACAATTAAAATTGGAATAACCGCAATATCCTGAAAGAGAAGAATTCCTAAGACTTTACGTCCATATCCTGAATGTATATCACCATTTTCATTCAGCATCTTGAGTACAATTGCAGTTGATGAGAGTGAGAGTGCCAAACCAATAACTGTAGCGCTCTTTTGTGAAAAACCAAAAAGATAAAAGGCAAGCAGCGCAAAAAGAAGTGCTGAGAGAGCAACCTGTAGGGTGCCATAGATAAAGACCTGTTTACGCATCGCTTTGAGTTCAGCAAAGCTAAACTCTAGACCTATTGTAAACATTAAAAAGATTATTCCAAGCTCTGATATATGGTCGAGCAGTGCCTTACTTTCGCTGTTTTCCCCTAGACCTGCAGCGATAAGTATACCCGTAAAGATATACCCTATAGCTGTTGGAAGCTCAAGAGATTTAAGCAAAATATTTAGAATAGATGCAACTAAAATTGCCAATAGCACAACAACGAACTGCTCCAATGTATCCCTCTCTTATATCTAAATTTGATGAGACTTCTACTCTTTTGCCTCTAAAAAACAGGGCTCGAGCAGAAAAATAGATTTTGTTTTGATTTTTTGTGAAACTTTTGTGTGATTTACGTAAGTTTATCGATTATACCATTAATTCTTTAAAGTTCATTGCAAATGCAATACTCTATAAAATTTTTTGATATACTAGCGGTAGTAGATTAACCCAGAGTTCTGCAATCTCTAATGCGAAATCTGGGATTAAAATCCGGAGTAAAAAAGGAGTGTTGATAGATGGATACCTTAAAAGCGGTGTATGAGAAGGCGGGGCTTTTCTATCTTGGGAAAGATGTTGACAAAAGTACATTTGAAGCGACAGAGATTTTGACGCTGCTTAAAAATAAAAACTTTACAACCCATGCAGCAATAATCGGGATGACAGGCTCTGGAAAAACAGGTCTTGGTATCGATATACTAGAAGAGGCAGCGATAGATAATATCCCATCTATCGTTATCGACCCTAAAGGGGATATGGCAGATATGCTCTTGACCGACCCCGACTTTAAGCCAGAATCTTTTCTACCGTGGGTAGAGGATGAGGCAAAAAGTAAAGGGGCAGACCCACTTGAGTATGCAGCTAAAACTGCTGCGATGTGGAGAGAGGGGATAGAGAGTTTTGGGCAAGATAGCAATAGAGTGGCAAAATTCGCTGCAGTTGACAAAACAATATACACCCCAGGTTCGAGCGCGGGAATTGGAATTAATATTTTAAGCTCGCTTAGTACCCCAAGTAGTGAGATTTTAGAGGATACCGACAGCTTTACAGCCTACCTTGGCAGTACGGTTGCGTCGCTCTTGGCACTTGTGGAGATAGAGGCAAATCCGCTTGAGAGCAAAGAGTTTATTCTGCTCTCGCAAATTATAGCAAATGCATGGAGAAGTGGGCAAAACCTGGGTATAGATACTCTAGTGGGTGCCGTTATCAACCCGCCGTTTAAAAAGATTGGCGTCTTGCCATTGGAGAGCTTCTACCCGCAAAGTGAGCGCTTTAAGCTGGCCAATAAATTTAACTCTGTTATCGCATCGCCTGCATTTATGGGATGGCTAAGTGGCGAGAGTCTCGACATTCAAAAGCTCCTCTATGGTAGCGATGGAAACGCGAGAGTCTCTATCTTCTCTATCGCACACCTTAATGAGTCGCAAAGAATGTTCTTTGTAACACTGCTGCTGAATAAAATCATAGCCTGGATGCGCCTGCAAAGCGGGAGTAACAGGCTGCGTGCCATGCTCTATATGGATGAGATTTACGGATACTTCCCACCTATAAAAAACCCGCCAAGTAAAGAGCCGATGATTACACTGCTTAAGCAGGCGCGTGCCTATGGACTCGGTGTTGTCTTAAGCACGCAAAACCCGGTAGACTTGGACTACAAAGGCTTAAGTAATATCGGTACATGGTGTATTGGGCGCTTGCAGACAACGCAGGATATCGAGCGCGTAATCGATGGGCTTGGTGGCAAGATAGACTCGAGTTTTAGCAAAAAAGAGATAGCGACCCTTTTGGCAAATCTTAAAAAGCGGACATTCTTTCTAAAGAGCGCCCATATCGATGATATCAGACTATTTGGCACACGCTGGGTAATGAGTTACCTTAAGGGGCCACTCAAAAAAGATGAGATATCTGCACTTATGGCAGCAAAAAAAGAGAGCACAGTCGTACCGCAGAGTATAAGCAGCACACCAACAGCTGCGGATGATAACTTTGTAAGCAATGTTGTTTTTAGTGGCAATGTAGTTCAGAGGTTCGAGATAGACCCAACCGGGCAAAACCGCTTTACTCCAACAATTGGGGCATCGGTTGAGGTTGCTTACCAAGATGCAAGACGAGGTATAGATACAAGCAAACATCTTGAGCTTATGTTAAATTTAGAGGGCTTGCAAAACTACAACTGGGATGAGAGTGAAGAGCTCGATACAGCGCTGGAGAATTTTGCAAAAAAAGCACCAAGTGGAGCAAAGTTTAAACACTTAAACGACTTTGTGGCAAAAGACAGCGGGCTTAAACTCGCAAAGCGCTCGCTTAAAGAGTATATCTACAAAGAGCAAAAGATGGAGCTTTACCGCCAAAAGCGGCTTCGAATAGAGTCTGAGGTTGGGGAGAGTCTGAATGATTTTACTTACAGAGTCGAAGATGTACTTAAAGAGAAGTACGAAGAGAAGTTAGAGGAGCTGCAAGAGCGCTACAAGCGCAAACTTGATCGTCTTGAATCGCAGCTTGATAATGCGCAACGAAAAGTGGAGAAGGAAAAAGCTGACCAGACAAGCTCGATTATAAGTGCCGGTATATCGATTGTATCAGCACTCTTTGGCAGCAGAAGCATGACACGCCTCTCGACAGCTGCAAACAGAAGCGGGCGAGTGATGAAAGAGCGAGGAGACATAAGCCGTGCCCAAGCGAAGGTCGAGGAGCTAGAGGAGCGTATAAGCGAGCTCCAAGCAGAGCTTGAAGAGAAGATAGATGAGCTCCACAGTGACTACTCGTTAGATAACTACGAGATTGATACAATCTTTATTAAGCCAAAAAAGAGCCTCATTGATATTAATGAAGTCGCTCTACTCTGGAGGGTGGCATTTTAACGCTTAAGAGTCTGAAGCAGCTTTTTCTAAGATATAAGCCCTATTTTTTGGTAATATTGGGGCTCTTTATCGGTTTTGGGGTAAGTAGCGGATTTTTGCTTTATAGTGGAAAAGAGTTGGTTAATGCACTTTTGTACCTCTTTTTTGTGGTCTTCTTGCCTGCACTCTTTTCGACCGTTACACTTGTTTTGCTACTCTTTCGCCGTGACGCAAAGAGTCTTGAGGGGGTCAAAAGCTCTTTTCTCTTTGGGCTCTTCTTCTCTATTGGGGCATTTTTTGCCCTTTTTATTACGGTGGCAACACAGGATATTGCCTTTGGATGGGCAACAACACTCTCTATAGAGCCAAAAAAGTTTAGCAGTTTTTTAAATAGTATCGCAATCTGGAAAGGCATCTGCAGTAGCTGTGTTATCGATGAAAATCTAGCACAAGTCAGCCAAATTACACGGTTAGGCGGTGCGGTAAGCACAGAGCAGGTAGCAAAAGCCAAAGAGTTAGGAGAGTGGTGGAGATATTTGGCAATGGCAACACTAATTTACGGTGTTGTCTATAGGGGGCTTCTTTTGCTCTTTGTATCGATACTACCGAATAAAAAGAGAGGACTCTTTGAGAGTAGCCCAAATTGTGACAGCTTCGATGGACTCAAAAGCTCTAAAAGAGAGTTAACACCACGAGACGCACTCAAAAGTAGGCACTTTAGGCTACTAGGCTATGATGTTGGCAACTTAGAGTCGCTTGGTCTACAAAGTGATGAGAGTGCGCAGAGTGTTGTGGTTGCCGTAAATGCCTGGGAGCCACCGATTTTAGATTTTTTTGACTATCTCGATACTTTGGGGATGAGCCAAAAACAGATTGCTCTACTGCTACTTGGAGTAGGTGGCAAGAGGGCGAGCGATAGCGATATTGCAATCTGGCTTGATAAGTTAGAGCAGTTGCAAAAAGTTTATGAGGTGATTGTATGAACCATATGAAATTTGTAGTGGTAGGGCACCCAAACAAGGGGAAGAGTTCGATAGTTGCAACACTAACCCAAGATACAACAGTGGCAATTGGTCCAAGACCCGGAACAACAACTAAATCGCGCAGTTTCTACCTTAAAAATGGCGATGAGGTACTCTATGAGCTAATCGACACCCCCGGTTTCCAGCGCCCCAAAAAACTTTTAGCATGGCTTCAGGCACAGGAGAGCACAGATGC
>JANTGQ010000081.1 GCA_024762845.1 Nitratifractor sp.
AGCTCCAGATGCTGTGAAAGAACTATTATTTTTCAGGAGCAGGGACTTTAGTCCCTTAAACCCAGGATTTTGCATTAGAAATCACATAACTTGCATCAGCCATTGCACTATGGGTATTTACATGACCGCAGGGAATCCAAACTTGCAAAAAAAACCATTGATTAACCTATGGGTTAACCTCATGACCGCAGGGAATCCAAACCTGCAAAGTTTCTCGCAAACACCCATAATATAAGCACTTATCACCGCACCAATTAATAGTCTGAAATTTAGATGCAACACTTTTGCTCATACTCTGCGTTAGATTATTAGTTGGT
This sequence comes from Nitratifractor sp., assembly GCA_024762845.1. Classification (GTDB taxonomy): domain Bacteria; phylum Campylobacterota; class Campylobacteria; order Campylobacterales; family Sulfurovaceae; genus JAADEQ01. The sequence goes on from JANTGQ010000081.1 coordinate 318, forward strand.
GCGGTGATAATCATTTTCTAGCGATTCTAATGCAAAATCCGGGCTTAAAGAGGTTATAAGTCACCACAATCATACCTAAAAGAGTCATCTAGATTTAAAGGGAGTATTAAGGTGCTGAACTTATTATTATTTGCTTCTGTGCACATTGTCTGGCGCGCATTATTTACATTGTCTCTATATTTCTGATTATATTCTGCATTCAATACAGCTTTGTTCTTGTTCATAAATGGAAGTAGTTTATCGCACTCATTATATTGATGACACTGCTCATTTACACTAAAATCAAAATATGGTTCAAGTTCTACTATTTGGTTTAAATCGTTTTTTAAGCCAACGCTTAAACCTCTTTTTCTTGCTTCGTTTGCAATAAATTTATTGTATGCTAGTTGGTCAGTAGCTGAGAGATTAAAGCCGCTGTTGTTTGTGTAGCCATCAACGTTATCTGGTTCTACACCATCACACCCTTTTTTAACAGCTAAATCTAAACGAGCTAGCATAATAGGTGCCAATGCTTCATTAGATATATCTAGCCACCTTTCTCCAGCCCATCCATCTAGCGGGTTTCCTAATAGGCTTTTGGAAAATTTTGATTTGTCATCTCTCCAATTCTCATAACTTCCTGCACTAAAGTAGCATATTACTTTTTTCCCACTTTTTTTTAATTCTTTTATTAACTCTTTACTACTATCAAATAGGTCAATATCATAGATGTCAACATTATACGCAGTATTTATTGTTCCTTGTAGTTGCCATTGCCATGACGTACCAGGAATGGGCTTATACCAACTTCCATTAGTTATTGGATTAATATTGGGATCAAAAATTTTAGATTCATTATTTAAAATAAATGAAGTAATAATTGAGAGAAGAGCACTATCCATATTAACTCTTTTAGTGCAGTGGAAGAGAGCAGAGCTAAACTCTACTTTTTCTTTGGAGTGAGGTACATATTTATGTAGCGTCCCTCTTGTTTTGCTGGGCCTTCTCGGTTGGCTATGTCTTCTAGGAGGGGCCAGATGTTGTTGAGTACTTCTATTCCTAGCTCTGGGGTTGCCATTTCGCGGCCTCTTAGGAATACGCGTAGTTTTACGTGTTTCTCTTTCTCTAAGAACTCTCGTGCATGTTTGACTTTGTAGTCGATATCGTTTTGGGCAATTTTGCAAGAGAATTTGACCTCTTTAACCTCAATTTTCTTTTGGTTTTTTCTTGCCTCTTTTTTCTTTTTCTCTTGCTGGTATTTAAATTTCCCGTAATCCATTATTTTGGCAACGGGTGGCTTGGCACTTGGGGATATTAGAACTAAGTCGAGTCCCTCTTCTTCTGCGGCTTTGAGAGCCTCTTTTCGACCCATAATACCTAATTGACCATTTGCGTCACTTACAACTCTTAGTTCTAAATCCCTGATAGCCTCGTTCATTACGACACTATCTTTTTTGCCCTGTTTTCCGCCTTGCTTATTCAAATTTCTCCCTCATTAATTTCGTTTCTTAATTGTAGCATAAAATCTTCGGCTTTTAGATTATATTGCTCTTTTTTTCTTCTATCTCGCACTGCTACGGCTCTATTTTCTATCTCTTCGTCACCAATAATCACAACATAAGGGACTCTTTGCTTCTCTGCAAGGCGAATTCTTTTGTTTAAAGAGTCATTTTTATCGTATATTTCACAATCAATTTCATATTTTGCAAATTCGTTTGATAACTCTTGCGCATACTCTACATGGTTTTGCGCGATTGGTACAAAGATAATTTGTGTTGGTGCAATAAAGCTTGGGAACTCACCGGCATAGTGCTCTGTTAAGATACCGATAAATCGCTCGAAGCTTCCTAAAATTGCGCGGTGTATCATTACAGGCGTTCTCTTTTCGTTATTTTCGTCTGTATACTCCATCTCGAAGCGCTCTGGTAGGTTAAAGTCTACCTGAATAGTTCCGCACTGCCATTTTCTGCCGATTGCATCGGTGATTTTTACATCGATTTTTGGACCATAGAAGGCTCCGCCACCCTCATCTACACCATACTCGAGGTTACGGCTCTCAAGCGCTTGTTTAAGACCATCTGTAGCCATCTCCCAAACAGCGTCGTCGCCGATTGCTTTTTCTGGTTTTGTTGAAATCTCCATTGTGTAGCTAAAGTCAAACTTTTTCATAACGCTATCGACAAACTCTACAACATCCAAAACAACATCTTTAATCTGCTCTGGGGTACAGATAATGTGGGCGTCATCTTGTGTAAATTCGCGCACTCTAAAGAGTCCGTGCAGAACTCCGCTCTTTTCGTGGCGGTGGACAACACCATACTCAAAGAATTTCATCGGCAGGTCACGGTAGCTTTTGCCGCTCTTTTTGTAAATTAAAATATGCCCGATGCAGTTCATCGGTTTTAAGCCATACTCTTGCTCGTCGATTGTTGTAAGGTACATATTTTCGCCGTAACATGCGTAGTGACCGCTCTTTAGCCACATATCAGATTTTAAAATCTCTGGTCCGCGAACCGGCTCGTAGCCTCTGATTCTGTGTGATTTCCAAAGGATTTGCTCGATTTTAGAGCGCAGTCTTGCACCTTTTGGCAGCCAAAACGGTAAACCAGCCCCCGCCTCTTCGCTAAACATAAAGAGTTCGAGCTCGTTCCCGATTTTTCTATGATCTCGTTTTTTTGCCTCTTCGAGCATCTGCATATGTGCTTTTAGGCTCTCTTTATCAGCAAATGCGATACCGTAAATTCTTGTAAGCATCTCGGCATTCTCGTCGCCACCAAGGTAAGCGCCTGCTAGTTTTGTTAGTTTTACATTAAACAAGTAGCCTGTAGTTGGCAGGTGTGGTCCACGACAGAGGTCTTCGAAATCGCCTTGTTGGTATACAGATACCTCTTCGCCCGGAATTTGATTGATAAGACGCTGTTTTAGGTCGTCGTTTGCAAACTTTTCGAGTGCTTCCTCTTTAGTAAGAGAGTATTTTTCGATAGGGTAGCGTTTTTTTGCTAGCTCCTTCATCTTCTTCTCTATCTTTTTTAGATCCTCTTCGCCGATTTTGGCGTCGGTTCTAAAGTCGTAGTAGAAGCCCTCTTCAACTACTGGTCCAACAAAAAATTGTGTATTTGGGTAGAGCTCTTTAATTGCCTGTGCCATCAGGTGCGCTGCTGAGTGGCGGATAATCTCGAGAGCCTCTGCCGAGTTGTCAAAGTGTACCTCTTTTTCGCCACTTTGGGCGCTTTGAGTATCTACAATTTGACCATTTTCTATAAAGCCGATAACATCACTCACTATAGTTCCTTAAAAATTATAATTTTGCGCTAATTATAGCCAAAGCGGACTTAGGGTTGTTATTCATTGTTAAAATATGCGACTCTTTTAGAGGTAATAGGGTGCGATGCGAGCCAGGGAAAGCGGTTTTCGGAGCTTTTACCCTTAGATTTTTTATTCGCAAAATTTTCGATATTTAAAAAGAGGTTTGCAAGTGGCTTTGTAGATATACCCATTTTGTGTAGTTGCATTTTGGCGTAACTGTCTGCCTGGGTTTCGAACTCACGGCTATATTTGCTTGTGAGTAGCATGGTTGGCAAAGCGGTAGTTATAAACGAGAGGTCTCCGGTTGCGTAGCCAATTACAGTAGCCACAATAGCCCCTTTTATAAGCCCTTGCAGACCATGTTTATAAACAACATGCCCTTTTTCGTGTGCCAAGACGCCTAAAATGCCGTAGAGATTTGGGTCTTTGTCGAGATAGACGAGAGAGTCTATTAACACAATATCACCATTTGGCAGGGCAAAAGCGTTTGCCCCCATAGCTGGCGATGAGCGAAAGTGGAGCTTGTATCTCTTCTCGCCATCTGTTAGCTTTTGAAAGAGGTGTAAAATTTTTGCTTTTTTCTCGTTGGAGAGGTTACTTTTGTGTAGATAGTGTTTGTCGAGCATTTTTAGGGTATTTCTACTTGCACTATCTAGCGAGTTTTGGGGCAGATTTTTCGCTAGCATCTTTGCAGTAAAGTCTGCTCCGACTGTAAGCGAGAGGGTGATGGTTATAACAATCACAGCCAGAGCACCCAGTGCGAATTTCCATGAGCGCTCTAACTTGTGAACAAGTGGAGATTGTAGACTAAAGTGGCTTAGTGCTCGATCGATTGTGTCGTTCTCTTCACTTTTACATCGTGTGCCGTCTGGGAGATGGATAAGCCTTGGTGTGTCGCCTAAACGCGAAGATATAGTAACGTCCTCTAGTGCTAAATCAATACCGTGGCTCGCAATTTTAAAGCGCCCGTTTTGCGTAATCTCTATTGCGACACTATGCTCTTTGGAGCTCTTGCCGTCGTACATTTTGGCATTAATTGTCATTAGGCGCTGCTTTCATATTAGAATCCTATCTCTATATCGAAAAAGTCTAGTGTCTCTTCGCCAAGTGCATTTCGGCTCTCGTATCCGCTTGAGCTAAACGATTCGTAATCGCTGCACGCAAAGTGAGTGTTTTCAAGCTTGTAGCGAAGGTAACGAATTTTTGCCCAAGGGTAGAGCATACCTAAAGAGAGCAGTATAAGCAGTGCATTTGTAGCACTGATAAACCCAAGTCTGAGCGGGTGGATTGTCCCTTTAAAACTGCCATCTTTAATTTTGGTGAAGTTACGACCCAGGTTTGAGAGAAAAGCGTCGCTTATCCCCTTAAAAAGCCCAATGATAAAGAGGTACGTTATGGTACCAAAGAAGAGAGTTAAATAAGGGAGTAGGACGTTTGATGCAAGTATAGTATTAGATGCTTTCGTGTATCCCATCGCTGAGAGATAGCCGATAATCACTGATGCAATTATACCAAGGGCAATAGAGATAGCAAAGGTTAAGAGACCCATTTTCATAAAGACTCCTATAACATCTCTTTTTGTGGCAACGAATCGAAACGGAGTATCGCCATACCATGCATTGTTGATAACAAGTAGTTTATATCTTCTGTAGATTGCAGGCAGTAGAATTGTGAAGAGAAAAATATATGCAAAAAAAGCAAGAAAAGCTGCAAACCCCGGCATAAATTTAGCCAAAACAGCAAGGGTGAGCGGAATGGAAGCTATAAGAATTATTGCGAGAGTTACAAGCCAATAGAAGCTTCGTGTTTTGGCGCTAAAACGAAAGGGTATATTGCGGTAGCTTGTGCTTTTTAGCTTAAAGCTGATTGCCTGCCGAATAAGCCATGGCAGTAGCAGAAGAAAGAGCACAATAATTGCTCCGGCTACTGCATACATTGCCAGGTAGTCACTAAAGAGTAAAAAGAGGGCGTAGAGTGTTACAACAATAATGCGCCCGTAGAGTATTCTTTTGGGCTTGGCATTATACTCGAAGTTGGAGCCATTGAGGTAGCAGCTGGCGTAGAGATAGCGGTTTGTACGCACTTTCGCCCAAGCGGAGTAGATACCAAGAGTTAGGATGCTCAGCGCTATGTTGACTATCCATATTTTAAAATACTCTTTTGTATCTGCCTTGAAAACAAAGCTCTTAAAAGAGTTTTTACTATCTTCTAGAGACTCTGTTTGCATTTCGTACACTCCTTACTTTTTGCTGTTACGTTTTTTCCACTCTTTTTCGAACTTTTTACGTTTGAGTATAGAGAGCTTTTCTATAAATAGTTTTCCCTCCAAATGGTCATACTCGTGTTGGATTGCAATTGCGAGGAAGTCATCAGTCTCTGTTTCGTGTCTGACTCCATTGCGGTCTTGATAGGCAAATTTTACCTCTTTATGGCGTTCGACATCTTCGTAGTATCCGGGTACACTTAGGCACCCTTCTTGGTATTTTGTCTTTCCGTTGCACTCAATGAGCTCTGGGTTTATAACTTCGATTGTGTTCTCTTTAGGCTGCGCCTCTTCTTCTTCTTGAAGCGGAATGTTGATAACTAGTACTCTCTTAGGTACACCAATCTGAATTGCTGCCAAGCCAACACCATTTTTGGCAACCATTGTTTCGTACATATCATCTAAAAGAGTGTGCAACTCTTCGTCGAACTTCTCTACGGGGAGGCTTTTTTGTTTTAAAATCTTATTTGGATAGACTAAAACTTCGTGCAGCATTTAGAGACTCTTCTCCAATACTTCATCGATTAAGCCATACTTTACAGCCT
>JANTGQ010000082.1 GCA_024762845.1 Nitratifractor sp.
CTTGTGGAAGATTTATATACCTCTCTCCAAGCCAACTTATATTGCATATGCATTAGTATCGATAAGCTACCATTGGAATAACTTTTTATGGCCACTGGTTGTGGCCAATTCGCAGAGTGTGAGACCTTTAACTGTAGGGCTTGCTATGTTTGCCTCTCCCGAAACCGGTGTTTCATGGCCAATTTTGTCGGCAGCTACTCTAATATCTGTCTCCCCTCTTCTCTTGGCATTTTTGCTATTTCAAAAAGAGTTTGTCAAATCTTTTTTATACTCTGGGATAAAATAAAAGAGTTGCACCAGATGTTCAAATAGAGGTAGAGGCAGCTATCTTTACTACAATAAGTCTTTATAATTTGCGTTTTTTACAGAGCATTTTTTTGTTACCAAACTGTTACCAAACTGTTACTCTTTTGTTACCAAAGAACAATATAATCTAGCAACAAAACTCTAAATAGATGGTGGCAATAATGGTTAAAATGAAAAACTTGACACTCGGGTATAAGAAAGAGAAGATCTTAAAGAAAATTGATTTTAAAGTATCTAAAGGTGAATTTATAGGGATAATTGGCCCATCGGGTGCTGGAAAATCTACACTGATGTTCTCACTTGTTGGAGGAATAAAAGTTTTTGATGGAGAGTTTGAAGTTCTTGGACATGATATGAGAGATATCAAAAAGAAGAACTTACGAAAAGTTAGAGAAGAGATTGGGTTTATTTTTCAAGGGTACAACATTGTAAACAGACTCAATGTTGTTGATAATATTGTAAGTGGAATGATTAGCGATGTTCCGGTAGCTCGAGCGATTATCAAATACTATAAAGAGAAAGAGTTAAAAGAGGTTGAGAAGCTCTTAGAACTAGTAAATATGGGGAAACACGCTCTTAAGCGTTGTGATGAACTTAGTGGTGGGCAGAGACAGAGAGTAGCAATAGCAAGAGCACTCGCTAGCCAACCCGAGATTATTTTAGCAGATGAGCCTATCTCTGCGCTCGACCAAAAGAGTGCAAAAAAGGTTATGGATATCTTAAAAAAAGTAAACGAAGAGCTGAATGTAACTATTATCTCAAACCTCCACCATATAGATGTTGCAAAAAATTACTGTACACGAATTATTGGAATAAACAGCGGTCATATAGTTTTCGATGGCAAAAGTGATGAGCTAACTGATGAGATTATCGACAAAATATATGAAGGTGAAAAGAGAGAAGAGAGCGACGAGGAGGAGTAAGGGCTCCCAAGAGAGTGCCGTGTTCATCTGATTGTTGCGAAAAATTTACTCTTTAGGCATATTTTTAGCTAATTTGAGGCGAATAGCTCAAACTATTTAACGAAAAGGAGCTGAAAACAGGGCAAAAGAGTGGATTTTACAGCCAATCAAGCATGAATCCGGCACTCTCACAAGCTAAGCTTAAAGGGTTTTAGTGAACCTTTTTAGGTTGGCTGCTTGAGGTTTTTGCAAATTCTTTTGCAATTTTGTTTCACATCTGAAGCTACAAAAGTTTCAGACTACTTAACAAAAGAGAAGGTGAGATTATGAGAAGAGGGTTTTTAAAGAAAACGGTACTTGCTGCAATGGCTTTAACTTTAGGTCTATCTACACTAAGCGCAAAAGAGGCTGACTGGCCAAAAGAGATTAAATTTGGTATTTTACCTGTTGCAGGCTCTGAGAAGCTAAAAGAGATTTATGGAAGTCTAACAGAGTATTTAGAAAAAAAGTTGGATACAAAAGTCAAGCTCGTAATTACAAGTGATTATGCCGCTGCAATTGTAGGTATGGGACATAAACATTTAGATATGGTAGGTTTTGGACCAAAATCATATTGTGAAGCTGCAAAAAGAGCAAATGCAGAAGCTATCGTAGCTGGAATAGATATAAAAAGTGGTGTTCCAGGGTATTACGGTTATATCCTTACAAAAAAAGGGAGTGGTCTTAAAACACTAGAAGATATTAAAGGTAAAATATGGGCATTTACTGATCCACACTCTACAAGCGGAACTCTTGTACCTTCAGTATTGTTTGCAGAAAAAGGGATTGATCCTAAAAAATATTTTTCAAAAGTTATCTACTCTGGTAAACACGAAGCCTCTATTCTCTCTGTAAAAAATGGTAAAGTTGATGCTGCATCTACAAACAACTTGTCTTTTGGTAGAGGCCTTGGAAAACAGTGGGAAAAAGAAGATTTTAACATTATTTGGAAATCAGATTTGATTGCTGGAAACCCAATTGCAGTAAGAAAAGATCTTCCTGAGTCTTTGAAAAAAGCATTAAAAGAGGCTTTCGTAGCATTTAAAGACAAAGAGACATTAGACAAAATTAAATACGCTGGATACGCACCAGTAACCGATAAAGAGTATGATGGAATTAGAGCTTTAATCAAATTAAAAAACTCTATAGCGAAAAAACAGTAGTTAAAAAGATGGTGTCAACTAACAGCAGATAGTTGACACCATATGAATACTATCCACAGAAGTGAAGCTTAAAGGGTTTTACTAAATCTTTTAAGGTTTGCTGCATGAGGTTTTTGCATCTTTAATGCAATTTAATATTCAATACTGCAAAATATGCAGGTAATTAAACAAAACAAGGAATTATGTAATGAGAAGAGAGTTCTTAAAAAAATCTGTTCTAGCTACAATGGCTTTAACATTAGGTCTATCTACACTAAGCGCAAAAGAGGCTGACTGGCCAAAAGAGATTACTTATGGTGTTATTCCAGTTGCTGGTTCTGAAGGTCTTCAAAATACATTCGGAAAAGTTACTAAATATCTTGAGGGAAAACTCGGTATTAAAGTAAAAATGGTAACACCAAGTGACTATGCCGGTGTTATTACTGCAATGCAACACAAACATGTTGACTTAGCATATTTTGGACCAAAATCTTACTGTGAAGCAGCTAAAAGAGCTGGAGCAGAAGCGGTTGCAGTAGAGGTAGATGCAGAAGGTGGAATCCCTGGATACTATGGTTATATTATCACAAAAAAAGGGAGCAAACTTAAGTCTTTAGAAGATATTAAAGGAAAAACCTGGGCATTTACTGACCCTCACTCTACAAGTGGGACACTAGTACCAACAGTTATGTTTGCTAAAAAGAAGATTGATCCAAAAAAATACTTCTCAAAAGTTATCTACTCTGGTAGCCACGAAGCTTCTATTCTCTCTGTAAAAAATGGGAAAGTTGATGCTGCTTCCACAAACAACCTGGACTACAACAGAGGTCTTGGTAAAGCGTGGACGAAAGATGACTTTAACATTATCTGGAAATCAGACCTCATCCCAGGTTCTCCAATGGCAGTAAGAAAAGACCTTCCTGAATCTTTGAAAAAAGCTATTAAAGATGCATTTATCTCTTATGATGATAAAGAGAACCTTAAAGCTATGAAAATCCTTGGATACAAAGCAGCAGATGACAAAATGTATGATGGTGTTAGAGAGTTAATTGAACTTAAAAAGTCTCTTAGCAAAAAGCAATAAGTAAAATATCAGTGGGTTCTACCACTGATACTCTTAGATAGATCAAAACTACATAACGCAGAGATACTATAAAAAGATATAAAGATTAATACTTTTTTATAGTATCTAAAAAAAGGAGTTCCAATGAAGTTAGAAGAGTTAAAGAAGGCATCCACACCATTTAAGTTATACAACTTTGTAATCTTATCTATTATTGCTTATATTTTTATCCAGAGTTGGATTTCAACCGATATGAGTTTCGGAGCACTTATTAATGGTTGGGGAGATTTGGTCTCTTACATCAGAGGGAACCCTAAAATTGAAGGTAGCAGTTACTTCCCACCTGTCCTAAACATGATTCATATTAAAGAGTACTTCTGGGCAATGGTAGAGACGGTAGAGATGGCAGTGATTGCACTAGTTATATCGGTAATACTGGCTATCCCTCTCTCTTATATGACATCTAGAAATATACTAAAGATAATCATTCCAGGTGATAAAGCGATTCATACGACTGCACGAAACGCTGTCTACTATACAGGTACACTCATAGCGAATGTCTTCCGTTCGGTGAATGAGCTTGTGTGGGCGCTTATATTTGTAAGTGCCGTAGGGCTTGGACCGATGGCAGGTATCATGGCACTTGCAATCCACACCACTGGGGTACTAAGTAAACTGCTTAGCGAAGGGAACGAAGCGATTGATCCGGGTCCTGTTGAAGCACTTGCAACAAGTGGTGCTGGCTTTATTAAAACAATCGCTTATGCAGTTGTTCCACAGACTATGCCACACTTTATCTCTATGGTGCTGTATCGATTTGAGAGTGATGTGCGAAGTGCATCTATTTTAGGATTTGTGGGTGCCGGTGGTATCGGATTCTACCTCTTCGATAAATTAAGAAGTTTTGAGAATGGGGAAGTATCGACTGTATTAATAATGATCATTATTACAGTTTGGCTTTTGGATAATCTCAGCGCATATATTAGAAAAAGGTTTATATAAATGAAGAGTATTGAGAGAGAAGAGCTGAACTTTATACTTCAAAAAAGCGATTTTGACTCGCTTGAGACCCTCTGTAAAAAAATAGAGAGAGAGCGTGATATCAAACAGCTACAGGCGCCAACACAGCAGACACTTCTGCTCCCTGTTAAAGACCCAATTAGTGGCGGAGAGTTTTATGCAGGTGAAGTACTTGTTACTACAACTATTATTTCGCTAGGCAGTGAAAAAGGGTGGGCGATGGTGCAAGATGATAACCCAAAACGCTCTTACTATATAGCAATATGTGATGCCTGCTTTGGAGCCAACCTCTACAAAGATGAAATTGAGGCACTTGCAGTTGGAACAAAAGAAGAGATAGAGAGTAGCGAAAAAGAGGTCAACCAAAGAGTAAACGCGACTCGTGTCAGCTTCGATTTAATGTAAAGGTTAGTTATGTCAGCAATAGATATAGAAGAGATAAACAGAGAAAATTTTAAATCGCTTAAAGAGGCGCTGACCTATCCGGGTAGCATAAAAACTTTGGAGCCACTCTTTGGCTCTCCTTTTTTGGCAACTGCATCCGTGCTGCTTTTTAATGAAGTGAGCTTCTACTACAGCGGCAGTGAAGATATGGAGAGTATCGAGGTTATCACAAACGCGCAGAGTGCTTCACCAAAAGAGGCAGATTATATCTTTAGCGACACTATAGATGAAGCCCTTTTAGAAGAGGCAAAGGTCGGCAACTATCTTAGCCCCGATTTTAGCGCAACACTGCTCTTTAAATGCGATAGTTTGGATGTAACAGAGGTGGAACTCAGCGGTCCTGGGATTGACAAAAGTAAAAAGGTTACCCTGCCTTGCTCTCAAACATTTATAGAGAAGCTTATGGAGAAAAACAGCGACTATCCGCTGGGTGTTGAAGTCTTCTTTATTAGCAAGAGTGGAGAACTTATGGGTATAAGCAGAACAACAAAGATAAAGGCTCTCTAATGGGATATGTAGCGATAAAAGGTGGCGAAAAGGCGATTGAAAACTCCTTAACTTTTTATGAGGAGCAGATAGAGTCTAAACAGACACTTCAGGCAAGCGATATTGAGAACTCTCTGCCTTATGCGGTAGATAAAGTGATAAGCGAGGGGAGTTTATACAGTAAAAAGCTGGCAGCCGTGGCGATACAGAAAGCGGGTGGAGATTTGCTAACTGCAGCCTTTTTCCTAAGAGCTCATAGAAGTTCGTGCGCGCGTATTGGGGTGGCAAAGACGATTAATACAGACAAGATGTACCTCAAAAGAAGAATCTCTTCGGCATTTAAAGATATCAAAGGGGGTCAGATACTTGGTCCTTCAAACGATTATCAGGTAAAGCTCATCTTAAAAAATGTTAAACACTCTCCTAAGTGGAGTGAATATAGCGATGAGCGCGTGCAACTGGAATCGGCACTCAAACCTCTTAGAGAGGATGGGCTTGTAAAGGTGCTGCCAAAAGACAAAGAGATTGCAGATATTACAAGAATTTTTCCAAATGCACCCTACCCTAGAAGCGCAGTAATGCAGGTAATGGCAAGAGGAGAGGGTGGAAGTATGCTAGCCTTTGCCTACACCACGATGCGAGGCTATGGTGATGTGCACCCAACTATTGGAGACCTTCGTATTGGTCTATCTGATGTAGAGTATACGCACCCTTTTAGCAAAAAGAGTGTTAAGATTGGAGAGATAGAGGTGAGTGCATGTGAGAGTGTTACCTCTTTTGAGAAACAGGAGGATGGCAGTGTGCAGCTAACAAGCGGATTTGGCTTCTGTTTTGGTGTAAATGAGACTAAGGTTATTAGTATGTCGATACTCGACGCCTCTTTGTTTAACAGCGCCTACACGATAGGATCTGGAGCGATTGCCAGCGATGTAGATATGATTATACACCATATCGACGGGATTGAGTCACAAG
>JANTGQ010000083.1 GCA_024762845.1 Nitratifractor sp.
TGAAATGTTAAACCCGGATTTTGCATTAGAAATCACTGAAGCCGCATTAGTCATTGCACTATGGGCATTTACAAAAAACCATCGATTAACCTACGGGTTAACCTCAAATTTTTTGCAAACACCCATAGCACAAGCACTTAATGCTTTTCCAGCGATTCTAATGTAAAATCCGGGTTAAATGAATATGACTTCAGCAATGGAGTAAGAGGAAAATATACAAAATAATACAATGATGGTGTAAATATTATTAAATTAAGGTATAGGGGTAATTTTTGCTTTTAGTGGATTTTGTTCTATATAGAGTATCAACGTATACAAGTAAGCTTCATCCGTGACATACCAAGATTTAAATCGTCCTTGCCAGAGGTGTCCTGAGCGTTTATATTTTATTAAAATAGATAGCATAACTCATATTGATTTGTCGCATAAATTTGGAAAGTGTCTCTATATAAAAAAATTGGGGTGGCTAAGTATTCGGAGAGTGGGGCATACTATACCCACTATTGGGCTGCTGATTTTGGCTCTTAATAGCAAGAAAGTGGTATATATCTCTGTTTTGCTTGTAATTTTCTTTTGTTCCTGTGATTTTTTTAGAATGATTGCATAATTTCAAATAACAAAACAGTTAGTAAGGTATAATGTTTTTTGAATAGATAAAACTATGGGTAGTTTTGTTTAAAACTTAACATTAAGGCAAAAGTATATGAAAAGAACAGTTATATTAATGGCTCTGCTCGTGAATGTGATAATGTATGCCGGTGAGCTTGAAGATAATAAAGCATCTTGTGAAAATGGAGAGGCAGTAAGCTGTTATAATATCGGTGCAACTTATCTGCAAGAGAATAAAGTAAAAAAAGCAAAGAGTTTTTTGACAAAAGCTTGTGATGCTGATTTTAACTTAGGGTGTTATGCTTTAGGGGTTATTGCGACGCGTATAGAAAAAAACTATTCAGACTCTATAAAATATTACTCTAAAGCTTGTGCACTTGGGGAGGCTAAAGGGTGTAAAGATGCCGGGCTAGTTTATAACGATGCCACTACAGGAAAAAAAGATTTAAAGAAAGCCGTTGGTTTTTATATTAAAGCTTGCAATCTTGGGGATGCACTATCTTGCAATAATGCCGGGGCAATCTATGAAGTGGGTAAAGAGGTACAACAAGATTATAAAAAGGCACTATTTTATTACTCAAAGGGGTGTAAAAAAGATTACGCACATGCGTGTTCAAACCTGGGAAGTATGTATCATTTTGCACAAGGTACAGCTAAAGACGATGTAAAAGCTAAGGCATTGCTAAAAAGAGCTTGTGATGGTGGTAGCAAAAGAGGCTGTAAAGGATATAAATTTCTTTCTGAGAAAACAAAGAGGTAAGAGGAGTTTATATCTTGAAACTTTAGGAATATAAATGAAAGTATTAAAAAAAATAATTCTAATATTGATACTCTTTGTTTTACTTCTTTGGTTATTTAGAGCTATAGGTTTTGCGATGTTGAGCTATTTTAATATAGATACAAGTACCGAGTTTGGAGCAAATATAGAAGCAGCTATAGAGATTTTTTCTTTTATATTTGCTTTTTTCTTGAGTGTTAAAAGCTTTTGACCCGGATTTTAAAATGGAGAGTATCTCCTGTATTTTCTATTAACTCTAAAAATATGAAAATCCGATTAATTCTCTGATATTTTCATAATCTCTTGCATTTGCTTATTACTGATTCTATGCCTTATTTACGTATCTTTTTTGAAGCTATTTTCTTAAAGTAGCTATTAAACGCTTTTCGTTTAGTAGTAGCTCCAGGGCATCAGTAATGTTTGTGCAGGAGATATCGCTTTGTAAGAGGGTTGCTGTTGCGCATCCTTCGTCTCCTATTATGGCGATTCCCAGTATTGCATTTTTAAGCATTTCGCTGTCGTTATTGCCGTTGCCTATGGCAATTGAGGTTTCTTTGTCTAATGTATCAATATAAGCGGCTTTCTCGGCTGTGTGGTTATTGGTTTGGAGCACTTTTACAGTGAGTGTAAAATTCTCCATCTGTGATTTTACACTTCCAAAGGTGTCGGCGGTGATAACATGGACGCTGTAGTTTTTGCAAAGTTTGGAGAGTAGGGCTTTAACCTCTTCTTTAAGCTGCCCATCTTTGGCGATGGTGCCGTTATAGTCGAGTACAAGATGTTTGAGTGTAAGAGTTTTGTAGTTGGGGATTTCTATCTGTTTCATTGTAAATGTTTTTGAACCTTACTAAGTATTTAGCAGTATCATACCATAAACTCCTTGTTGTGGGAAATTGCCTGAATGAGCTTTTTTTTCTAATAATGCTATAATAAAACGAATATTCGGCATCGCTGGTGGTGTGTAGAGGGTGTGGTTTTGTTTAAAATGATGAGTTTTAAGAGGTTGCAGCTTATTGTTGTTGTGAGCTTTGTTCTATTTGCATCGCTTTTGATTGCTTTTATAAGTTATAGCGAATATACAGATTTTCAAAAGAGTATTGGGCAATTTAAGCAAGAGTTTTTACAAAAACAGAAGCAGTTAATTAAGCAGGAGACGCTTCGGGCTTTGCGTTTTATTGATTACAAGTATCAGCACAGAGGCAATAAAAGCTTGGAGGCTTTGAAAAAAGAGATTGTTGATGCAATCGAGCATATGCGTAACGAACGGGATGGTACGGGATATATATTTATCTATACATTTGATGGGGTGAATGTTGCAGACCCGATACTTAAAGAGAACCATGGGAAAAACCTAATTGGTTTTAAAGACTCCAACGGGAAGCTTGTGATAAAAGAGTTAATCGATGTCTCTAAAAGAGGTGATGGCGGGTATGTAGAGTATATATGGAACAAGCCATTGGTTAATAAGCTAGCACCCAAAATCTCTTATGCCAAATCGTATGAGAAGCTGGGGTGGATGGTTGGGAGTGGTGTCTATCTTGATACAATAGAGAGCATCGTAAGACAAAGAGAGCATGACTATAGGGAGAAGATGGCATCTTACCTTATTAAGTTGATTGCACTCTCTTTACTCTTTTTGCTAGTTACTATTGCTATTTTGCAATACTTTGCCCATCTGCGTGAAAAGTCTCTTCTAAAAATAAGAGATCGTTTCTACTCTGCTGCTGTGGATAAGAGCTATATTAAAACGAGTGACCTCTTTTTTCGTGAGTTAAAAGAGATTGCCGACTATGCAAACGAGATGCTTAAGATTTTACAGGAGCGAAACAGAAAAATAGAGGAGCTTAATCGCACACTTGAGAACCGTGTTTTAAAGAAGACACAGAGTCTAAACCTGCAAAACAGGCAACTTTTAGAGGCAAAAAACAGAGGTGAGCAGCTTTTGCAAAACCAGGAGAAGTTTCTTAAAACCGCAATACATGAGATTAATACGCCATTAAGTATAATCTTGACTAATATTGATCTTTTGGCAATGGATGGCATTACGAGTCGTGAGTTGGCAAATATTGAGTCTGGTATTAAAATTATCCAAAATGTCTATGATGAGCTGGTCTATATTGTGCAAAAAGATAGGCTTGAGTATAGAAGAGAGTCTATTGATTTAAGTGGGTTTCTACAAGAGAGAGTTGAGTTTTTTAGCTCTATCGCTCTGGGGAACCATTTGCAGTTGCATACAAAAATAGATAAAAATCTGCAGCTAAATATTAACCCAATTGAGCTGCAAAGATTGATAGATAACAACCTTAGTAATGCGATGAAGTATAGTAAGCCATATAGCGTTGTAACAGTTAGTGCATTATGGGAAGAGGCGATTATACTGGAGTTTTCGACCAAGTCTAAACCGATAAAGAGCCAAGAGTCGCTTTTTGAGCCACACTACCAAGAGGAGCTAAACAAAGGTGGCTTTGGGCTTGGTTTGAGTTTGGTAAAAGAGATATGTCAAAAGTATGGTTATACAATTGAGCTTTTACATAGTGAGGGCTATAATATATTTAGATATCGTTTAAAGGAGCATACTGCATGAAGATATACCTAGTAGAAGATGAGATTATGCTCTGCGAATCTATTGCACGTTATCTAAAGAAGCTTGGGCACCATGTAAAGAGCGCTTTTGATGCAAGTGGCGTTGTAGAGCACCTGCAAAGTGAAAAGTTTGACCTGCTTATTTTTGATATTAATCTGCCTGATAAGAATGGTTTGGAGCTTCTTGAGGAGCTGCAGAACTTCGTGCATATTCCGACAATCTTTATTAGTGCGCTTACAGATATAAAAGATATTAGCAGAGCCTTTGAGCTTGGAGCAAAAGATTATATTAAAAAGCCTTTTCATCTTAAAGAGCTTGAGATTCGAATAGAGAAGATATCAAAAGATATGGAAGAGAGAAAACATATTATTTTGAGCAAAAACTACAGCTACTCTTTTGAAAAAATGACACTCTATTTTGATGGTGAGAGTGTTACTCTCTCTAAACGGCAGCTGCAAATTGTGGATCTGCTTGCAAAACATAGAGGTATTGTTGTTACCTACGATATCTTTAGAGAGTACGTTTATACAGATACTTTTGTTGATAACCCAACAATTAGAGCGGAGATTAGCCGCTTAAAGAAGGCTCTGAAAGAGGATTTTATTGTGAATATTCGTGGTGTTGGCTATAAAATAGAGAGATAAAATTTGTCAAAAACTTGATTGCTACACTATTGCTACCTTTGCTCCTTAGAATAAAGAGTTAGGTTTTACCATACTACTTTTAAAAGGAGAAGCAATGACAAAAGAGATGATCGAGAAGATCCATAACAATCCGAAGTATAAAGAGCTTGTGACGAAGCGACGAAAGTTCGCTTGGCAGCTTACAGGCTTAATATTAGTGGTTTACTATGCATATATTCTACTAATTGCATTTAGCCCCGAGACTCTGGGTGCAAAAATATCACCAGATGGCATGACTACATGGGGGATACCTGTTGGTATTGCAATTATACTCTTTGCCTTTGCATTGACCGGAATCTATATAAAAAGAGCAAACAGCGACTTTGACCCTCTTGTAGAAGAGGTAAGACGCGAGATAAAGGAGATGAAATGATATTAAAAAAATTTTTGACTCTCTTTATGCTTTTTGGATTTACAGCACTTATGG
Source organism: Nitratifractor sp. (assembly GCA_024762845.1). Classification (GTDB taxonomy): domain Bacteria; phylum Campylobacterota; class Campylobacteria; order Campylobacterales; family Sulfurovaceae; genus JAADEQ01. The sequence continues at coordinate 5,082 of JANTGQ010000083.1, forward strand.
CTGCAGGTGCCGATTTAGGTAGTGGAACAAAGGCAGAAGAGCTAAATGTTCCAGCAATTGTGATGTTCTTTATTTTTGTTGCAGGTACCCTGTTTATAACATACTGGGCGGCAAAAAGAACAAAATCGGCAAAAGACTTTTATGCTGCAGGTGGCGGGATAACCGGTGTACAAAATGGTACAGCAATTGCGGGTGACTATATGTCGGCAGCATCTTTCTTGGGGATTACCGGAATGGTTTACCTTAAGGGGTATGATGGGCTTATCTTCTCAATTGGTTTCCTTGTTGGGTGGCCTGTGATTTTGTTTATGATCTCTGAGCAGTTAAGAAACCTTGGTAAGTATACTTTTGCAGATGTTACATCGTACCGCCTAAAGCAGAAGCAGGTTCGTATATTGGCAGCTTTGGGGTCGATTTCGGTTGTTATTTTGTACCTGATTGCCCAAATGGTTGGGGCAGGAAAACTGATAGAGATTTTGTTTGGACTCGATTATGAGTTTGCTGTTGTGCTTGTTGGTGCACTTATGGTAGCATATGTGGCGTTTGGTGGTATGTTAGCGACAACATGGGTGCAGATTATTAAAGCAGTTTTACTACTTGCTGGTTCGACATTTATGACCATTATGGTAATGGCGCACTTTGGGTTTGATTTTGACGAGCTCTTTAGACAGGCAGTGCAGGTGCACCCAAAAGGAGAGGCGATTATGAGCCCTGGCGGATTGGTATCTGACCCTATATCTGCAATCTCTTTGGGGATTGCGTTAATGTTTGGTACAGCTGGATTACCGCATATTCTGATGAGGTTCTTTACAGTTTCTGACTCGAAAGAGGCAAGAAAGTCTGTATTTGTGGCAACCGGGCTTATTGGGTATTTCTATATCTTGACATTTATTATGGGCTTTGGTGCAATTGTCTTGGTACTTGGTGCAGAGGGTGGTACCTACCTTGCAGCAGATGGGCATACGCTTAAAGGAATGAACAACATGGCAGCGGTATGGTTGGCACACGCAGTTGGTGGGGATTATTTCTTAGGGTTTATCTCTGCAGTTGCTTTTGCTACGATTTTGGCAGTTGTATCCGGGCTTACTTTGGCAGGGGCAAGTGCCATTTCACATGACCTCTATGCAAACGCTTTTGCAACAGGAAAGGTAGATGAGAAAAAAGAGATGAGAGTATCGAAAATTGCTACACTCTTTATTGGAATTGCGGCAATTATTTTTGGTATCGCATTTGAGACGCAAAACATCGCCTTTGTGGTTGCGCTTGCATTTACTATTGCGGCGTCGGCGAA
>JANTGQ010000084.1 GCA_024762845.1 Nitratifractor sp.
GCAGCAGTAGCTGTAGCAGCTGCCTCTTTAGTTGCATCAGCAGCTTTTGTAGCAGTCTCTTTAACAGCTTCAGTTGCAGCTGTAGCAGTCTCTTTAGCTTTTTCTACTGTTGCAGTAGCTGCCTCTTTAGTAGCTTCTACAGCTTTTGTCGCAGTCTCTTTAACAGTATCAGTTGCAGCAGCTGCAGTCTCTTTAGCTTTTTCAGCTGTTGCAGTTGCCGCTTCTTTTGTTGCATCTACCGCTTTTGTTGCAGCATCTTTTGCTACTTCTACAGCACTTTTAGTACCCTCTTCTTTAGCTTTGTCACCGCATCCGCTAAGTGTTAACATAGCAATAGTTGTCACAGACAAAATTATCATCTTATTCATTAAAACTCCTTTTTATTGTTTATGCAGATATTATAACATAAAGTTTTTAGTTTAGTGGAAGCTGAGTGAAAAGATTAGACACTTTTTGGCATTTTTAAAGGGGTATTATTGAGAATCTCTTTCCATATGTCGGAGTTGCTCCACTCCTTTTGCACTTGTGGAGAGAACTCTATATCTTCAAGTTTAATAGCTCCCATAAGTTGGGAGTGGGCATCTTTGTGGAAACATTGGGCATATCCTGTCTCAGTTTCGTGTACAATTATACTGTTAAGGCTTACTTCTCGCTCTCCGTTTTGTAGAGTACTTAAGTGTAGAATTTTCTCTATAATTAAAAAAAAGATACGAGAAAATTGCTCGGCAGATGGGCTTACAGGAAGTGTAATCCAGCGGTTAGAGTACCTTTTCATAGCGTCTATATACTCTTTACTGTCACTACTCCATAATGTTATGGCGTGGTCAAATGAGTCTATTATATCTTTAATATAGAGCTTGGTTAATCCAAAGTCATAAACCATCTGTCCATTATCGAGATAGTTTGATTCTATTATAACTTCTACTTTGTAGGAGTGACCATGTATGTTTTCACTGCATCGTCTAGTGCTGCAGTTACGAACAATGTGGGCATTTTCGAATTTAAATAGTTTACGAATAAGCACTATCTCTCTACTCCATTTTTATACTCTTGGTCAATACACTCTTGCATCTTCTCTCTTGTATCTTCATACCACTCTTTTGGTGCATCAGCAACATCGAAGGCATCAAGATAGTGGAGATGGATTGTGCCACTGTGTCCAGTTCTATTATGCTCATTAAGAACATATTTACTACCTGTTATAACAATAGGTTGCACCCTTAAATTTAATTTATTTGCAATAAGTTTTGGACCTGCTTTAAATGAGAGTAGCTCTTGCTCTGCACCTCTCGTTCCTTCGGGGAATATAGCAATGGCTCTATGTTTCTCTTCTACTGATATTTTCGCATCTTTTAAGAGTTTTATAAGACCTGCTTTATTCTCTCTGTCTACAGATATCATATCTCCATGTTTTAAGAGTAAACCAAACCATGGGGTTTCAAAAAGCTCTTTTTTCGCTACCCAGCGAAAGTGTCTATTCTCTACTGCCTCAAGAGCTATGATATCCATAATACCCTGATGATTTATTAGGAAAATATTTGCATCTTCATCTCGTTTACCATATTGCTTCAGCTTTGCTCCCATTAAAAAGATGATAGCACGGTTGAGCTTATGCATAATTGTACCTTTGTATTTAGGAAAAAGAATTATCAGCGGTATCATACCCAGCGCTACAAGGCTTGAGATAACAAAAGCTCCCCAGTAGAATCTAATTTTTGCAAAGGTTTTCATCTTTTATCCATCCTTTTATATTTTTATAGTCAATTTTTAAAAACTTTTGGTAACTATTGAGTACAGATGTTGTATGCTCTTGGTCGATACGTGTAATAATATTACTATTATTTGTAGGCAAAATATAGAGAGATGTCCCCTCGGGTACACAGACAGTTCTGTTTGGAATATAGAGATAAATTAAGAGTGTAATCATTACTGCACTGAGCAGAAGGTAAAGATAGTCTCTACTTATATACGCCAATAGCAAGAAGAGTGCAGTGAGAAAAATCAGTGTATACTTCTTTACTGTTTCAAAATTTAACTCTTTGGGGTTTAGCTGATCGAGCTCTTGAGAGTTACTACTGTTTGTTACATTCACCTTTATATCAGTGAATCGGTTTTTAATAAGATTGTAGTAGGAGAGTATAACAAATTTTTGACTGCTAGGTACGGTAAAGTAGTAGTTTGCAGTCGCACGTGCGCCATCTCTTTGAATATTTTCGATACCATCATCAACACTCTTGGGGATATGCAAATCTTCAATATTTGCATCTGTAGCTTCTATATTTAGGGTGATAAGAGAGTTTTTATCATCAAATGTATCTACTTTGACACTGTTAATACGTAATGAGGATGCTAAAAGCCCTATATAGTTTTTACTGTTGCTCTCTAGACTCTTAAGAGGTATAGTTTTTGGCTGCAGTACATATGTATTTTGCATATTCCATATTGTCAAAGTAGGGATAAGAAGGGACTCTTTATCTTTAGGTGCTTTAAAGTAAAAGGTATAAAACGCTTCATTTTTATTAACAACCTGCATAGGCTTGTAGTTTTCTGGCTGTATAAGACTTAAAGAGTCATACTCAAAATGGGGTGGATCTTTGGGGTTATAGTGTTTAACCAAAACAGTTACAGGGAAAAATTGGTTTTTATAGAGTGTTTTTGGTATGTAGCTATAGCTATATGGAGTGTTTGCCCCATAGAGCAAATTGGCAAAAAGAGTAAAAAGAAGAACTTTTAACCAATATAAGGGGTGTCTCAAGAGGCTAGTCCTGCAAACATTTTAAGCCCATCATCAGAACCTAGTAGTAGCTCTATAGCTCTTTCGGGGTGTGGCATAAGACCAAACACATTCTTCTTTTTATTACAAACACCGGCAATCTGTTCTACAGATCCATTGAGTACCATTGGTGTTCCACTAGCATCACAGTACTGCACAAGGATTTGATTATTCTCTTTAAGAGAGGTTAAGCCTTCATTATCTATGTAGTAGTTCCCATCTGCATGGGCAACTGGTACATTTAAAATTTCACCTACAGCGCATGTTTCTAAAAACTTATTATCGTTATTGATAACTTTAATATGCTGCATCTTCGATATAAAGTGTAGAGAGTTGTTTCTCTTTAAAGCTCCAGGGAGAAGACCAACCTCTGTTAATATCTGGAAACCATTACATATACCTAGTACATAGCCACCTCCGTTAGCAAACTCTTCTACAGCTTTCATAACAGGAGAGAACTTTGCAATAGAGCCGGCTCTTAAGTAGTCGCCGTAGCTAAATCCACCGGGTACTACTACGAGGTCACACTCTGGAAGAGTCTCCTCTTTATGCCAAACAAGGGTAACTTCAAAGCCCTGTTTTTTGAGGGCATACTCTGTATCAAATTCACAGTTTGTGCCCGGAAATCGTAAGACTGCTGCTTTTTTCATTCTACTATCTCGATAGTGTAATCTTCGATAACTGTGTTTGCAAGTAGAGTTTCGCTCATTTGGCTTACCTCTTTTATGGCTTCCTCTTTATCTTTTGCTTTTAATTCTACAATAATCTGTTTTCCAATTCTTACGCTCTCTACATTGTCGAACCCAAGACTTTTTAGTGCGTGGTGTGTTGCTTTACCTTGTGGGTCTAAAACACCCTCTTTTAAAAATACATTTACAATTGCTTTCATTACTGCCCTCTATTTTGAATTCTATTTAAAACCTCTTCATAAGCCTCTTTAAGACCACCTAAACCTTGTCTAAATCTATCTTTATCCATCTTTTCATTTGTTTTGGCATCCCAGAGTCTAAAGTTATCGGGGCTTAGCTCGTCTATCAGGATTATATTGTCGTTACTGTCTCTACCAAACTCGAGTTTAAAATCTACAAGTTTTAGATCTAGTTCACTATAAAACTCTTGTAAAAATTTATTAATTTTTCTTGCCATATAACGGATGTAGTCTAGCTCATCGGTCGATTTTACCAACTCTAAAATAAGTGCATGCTGGTCATTTAGTTTCGGATCGCCGAGTGCATCGTTTTTATAATCGAACTCTACTAGAGTAAATGGTAATACTGTTCCATCTTCAATGCCTAGGTTTCTGCTTAAACTACCTGTTGCAATATTTCGTACAATTACCTCTATTAAAATTACTTCTGCTCGTTTATGGAGCATATTATCCTTATCTATCATTTTAACATAGTGGCTTGGTATGCCTTTGCTCTCTAGGTACTCAAAGAGAGCAGCAGAGATTGCATTATTGAGGGCACCTTTTCCCTCTTCTTCGGACTTTTTTTCGCCGTTAAAGGCTGTAAGAGAGTCTTTAAATTCAGAGATTAAAAAATCTTTATTGGCTGTTTCCCAAATTTTTTTTGCTTTTCCTTCGTAGAGTAGTTTGGTTTTTTCCACTTACTTTATTCCTTTCTGTATCATTAACACTTTTAAGATATCTAATGCACTCTTGAGTTGTGCATCTTTAGAGATATCCTCTTTTGTTATCTCTATTTTTTTCTTTTTAGCGCCGGATGCAGTTGTCTTATTGTCACCTGCAGTGGTGTTACTCTCTTTTTTCTTTCCGTCTATTTTTTCTAATTCACTTTTTAAGTGCTGTTTTAGCTCGTTCTCTTTAATGGTAAATTTATTGTCATCTTTCTTATTGACAGCTCCTGGATAGACAATTACATCAGGTGCAACACCTTTATTCTGAATTGTTCTTCCACTTGGCAGATAGTATCGTGCAACTGTTAGTTTAACACCCTCTTTTTCACCTATAGGTGCAACAATCTGTACGCTCCCTTTTCCGAATGTCTGCTCGCCTATAATTACAGCTCTTTTGGTATCTTGCAGTGCTCCACTTACAATTTCGCTAGCACTTGCGCTTCCACCGTTTACAAGTACTGTTATAGGTATAGCTTTATTAGTGTTGGAACTATGCGCTTCGTAGACTATATTTTCGCGCTTGTCTCTTCCTTTTTGGCTCACAAGAACGCCTTTGTCTATAAACATGTCAAGCAGTCCCGTCGCTTGGCTTAAAAGACCGCCTGGGTTGTTACGAAGATCAAAAATAATACCTTTTGCATCTGGACTGTTTTGGAGTGCAAGTTTTACTCCATTAACAACTTTAGAATCAAAAGATGAGATTTGAATATAGAGTACTTTCTCTCTCTTCTTTTTATCAAGGTAGATAAATTTATGTTTGACTGACTCTATTTTAATGATATCACGAACAATATCTATAATAAGAGGTTTTGTCTCTCCCTTTCTTACTACCGTTAAGGTAATTTTGGTTTTAGGCTTACCGCGCATAAGGTTTACAGTTTCATCGATTGTCATACCAAGTGTAGACTTTTTATCAATCTTTAAAATAATATCGCCAGCTTTAATGCCTGCGCGTTGTGCCGGAGTGTCATCTATTGGGGCAATTACTGTTAATGCGCCCTTTTTCATACCAACAACAATACCTAAACCGCCAAACTCTCCTTTTGTTTGGATATTTAAATCTTTAAAAGATTTCTCATCCATATAAGCAGAGTGCGCGTCGAGGTTACTTAAAAGCCCTTTAAGTGCTTTATTAATAAGAGCTGTAGTGTTTGTTTCATCAACATACTGACTCTCTATGAGGTTAAGGACACGGGTGAACTTTAGATACGCTTCTAGTTTGGACTCATCACCATTCGATTTGGCTTGAATTGGGCTTGTGCTAAAGAGTGCAACAGACGCTGCAAGACATGTCGCAACTATTATCTTCTTGTTTTTTTTAAACATAGCTAATGTTTGCCTTTGTTAGAAATTTTTATGACTATTCTATTGAATAATCACTTAAAGCCGGGTTATGGTATTGTGATTATTCTACATCCAACTAATCTTTATTATTTTGCAACCTAGATAGCAGCACAGCGTTAAATTTTATGATACTATAGCGTAAACAAAGAAAATTAGGAGAATAGTTATGAGTAATATATTAGAAAAATTAACACACCAAATGACACAGTCTATAGAGTCTGGTCTCTCTTTGGCACTACATAACAAAAATACAGAAGTTGACCCACTCCATGTAGTGTGGGCGCAATTAACAAACAGTGGTTCTATGCTAAATCAGGTATTAAATAAAATGGGAGTAGACAAGGCAGCAATAGAGTTAGATGTAAGTTCTCTTGCAAAAAAACTGCCTACTGCTTCTACAGTTACAAAAGAGAGTATAAAACTTTCGCACAACTTAATAAGAAGTTTACAAAATGCCGAAGGGCAAATGGCTGCAAACGGAGATAGTTATCTCTCTGTAGATACTTGGCTTATGGCAAATGTAAATGAGTCATTTATTAAAGATACTATTGGTAAATATG